>NZ_LGZA01000005.1:0-99170 GCF_001308005.1 Neisseria sp. 74A18 | reverse complement strand
ATTCAGACGGCCGGCGGCAAACAGCGTCAGGCCATCGAAGTGGATGACGAAGGCGTTGTCTGTGGCGAAACCACCCCCGGCAAAGACCCGGATGCCGGGTGGATCAAAAAAGACGGCCGCTTCCATCTCGGTTACAAACAACATACCCGCACCGATGCGGACGGCTATATCGAGAAACTGCACATCACTCCGGCCAATGCTCATGAGTGCAAACACCTGCTGCCATTACTGGCGGACATCGCAGAAGGCAGCATCGTCTATGCGGATAAAGGCTACGACAGCCGGGAGAACCGACAACATTTGGCAGCGTGCGGCTTGAAAGACGGCATCATGCAAAAAGCACACCGTGGCTGCCCATTAAGCCAAGAGCAGAAAATCCGCAACGGCCGGCTGGCGAAAGTGCGCTATATGGTGGAACAAAGCTTTGGTACGTTGCACCGCAAATTCCGCTATGGCCGGGCAGCCTATTTTGGGTTGGGCAAAGTGAGGGCGCAAAGCCACCTGAAGGCGATGTGTGTGAACCTGTTGAAGGCGGCCAACAGGATAGGTGTGCCTGTTGCTGCCTGAACAGGCAGGCAGTGCCTCATAATGAGGCACTTTAAGGGGACTTTAGGGGTAGCTTGTCTACTTTTTACGCAAAAACAGCCGGAACATGATGAAGCATGTTCCGGCTGTTTGTTGGCGTGGGGTTTTGCAAAGGTCTCGGCCTATGCGTTGTATAGACAATCAACTTATTTTTAGGGGCTGTGGTTAAACCGGTTAGCGGAATCGTTCCGTTATAGCAAATAAACTGTATTTCTACTACGGCGTGCGGTCTTGTATCAAAAATAAGTTTATTTGCTGTAAATCTCCCTTTTCAAAGCAGTCTCATAATAAAAACGGCCTTGATTTATTCAAGGCCGTTTGAGCATTTATTCCGACAATGCTTTACACGTTTACTTTTTCGGCTACTTCGTTGTAGCTGTCGATTTCATTGAAGTTCATGTAACGGTAGATTTGGTCGCCCTGCTCGTTGATGATACCGATGTTGGCTTGGTATTCCTCAACAGTCGGGATTTTACCCAGTTTAGAACAGATTGCTGCCAATTCAGCCGAACCCAAATACACGTTGGTGTTTTTACCCAATCGGTTCGGGAAGTTACGGGTTGAAGTCGACATTACGGTTGCACCTTCGCGTACTTGTGCTTGGTTACCCATACACAACGAGCAACCGGGCATCTCCATACGCGCACCGGCACGGCCCAACACACCGTAGTGGCCTTCGTTGGTCAGCTCTTGGGCATCCATCTTAGTCGGCGGAGCTACCCACAAACGCACGGGAATATCGCTCTTGCCTTCCAGCAGTTTGGAAGCCGCACGGAAGTGACCGATGTTGGTCATACAAGAACCGATAAACACTTCGTCGATTACCGTGCCTGAACGCTCAGACATGAAGCATACGTCGTCCGGATCGTTCGGGCAGGCGATAATCGGTTCTTTGATATCGTCCATATTGATTTCGATAACGGCAGCGTATTCCGCATCTTTGTCCGCTTCCAGCAATTGCGGATTAGCCAACCATGCTTCCATGGCTTTGATACGGCGCTCCAAGGTGCGCGGATCTTTATAGCCGTCGGCAATCATGTTCTTCATCAATACAACGTTTGAATTCATGTATTCGATGATCGGCTCTTTATTGAGCTTCACGGTACAGCCGGCAGCTGAACGCTCGGCAGAGGCGTCAGACAATTCAAACGCTTGTTCAACCTTCAGGTCCGGCAAGCCTTCGATTTCCAAGATGCGGCCGGAGAAGATGTTTTTCTTGCCGGCTTTGGCTACGGTCAGCAAACCTTGTTTGATGGCGTACAGCGGAATCGCATTAACCAAATCGCGCAGAGTTACGCCCGGTTGCAGTTTGCCGCTGAAGCGTACCAACACAGACTCCGGCATATCCAAAGGCATTACGCCGGTTGCCGCAGCAAACGCTACCAAGCCGGAACCTGCGGGGAAAGAAATACCCAACGGGAAGCGGGTGTGCGAGTCGCCGCCGGTGCCGACAGTATCGGGCAGCAGCAGGCGGTTCAGCCATGAGTGGATGACGCCATCGCCCGGACGTAAAGACACGCCGCCGCGGGTAGAGATAAACTCAGGCAGCTCTTTATGGGTTTTTACGTCAACCGGTTTCGGATAAGCGGCGGTATGACAGAAAGACTGCATTACCAAATCGGCAGAGAAGCCCAAGCAAGCCAAGTCTTTCAGCTCGTCGCGGGTCATCGGGCCGGTGGTATCTTGAGAGCCGACGGTGGTCATGCGCGGTTCGCAATAAGTACCCGGACGCACGCCTTGGCCTTCGGGCAAGCCGCAGGCACGGCCGACCATTTTTTGAGCCAAAGTGAAACCTGCTTTGCTTTCGGCAGGTGCTTGCGGCAAGCGGAATTCGGTAGATGCGGGCAAGCCTAAAGCTTCGCGGGCTTTGGCGGTCAGGCCGCGACCGATAATCAGGTTGATACGGCCACCGGCTTGTACTTCGTCGAGCAATACTTGTGATTTCAATTGGAATTCGGCAACGGTTTCACCGTTTTTCACAATCTTGCCTTCGTAAGGCAGGATATCGACTACATCGCCCATTTTCAGTTGCGATACGTCAACTTCAATCGGCAATGCGCCGGAGTCTTCTTGGGTGTTGAAGAAAATAGGTGCGATTTTGCCGCCCAAGCATACGCCGCCGTAGCGTTTGTTCGGCACGAAAGGAATGTCCAAACCGGTATGCCAAATAACGGAGTTGGTAGCGGATTTACGGGAAGAACCGGTACCCACTACGTCGCCCACATAAGCAACAGGATGGCCTTTGGCTTTCAGCTCTTCCAGCAGTTTGATGGGGCCGACTTCACCGGGTTTGTCGGGATTGATGCCGTCGCGCGGGTTTTTCAGCATCGCCAAAGCGTGCAGCGGGATGTCGGGGCGGCTCCATGCGTCGGGCGCGGGGGAAAGGTCGTCGGTATTGGTTTCGCCGTCTACTTTAAATACGGTAACGGTGATTTTTTCAGGCACTTTTTCGCGCGAAGTGAACCATTCGGCATTGGCCCAAGATTCCAATACGGCTTTGGCGTGTTCGTTGCCTTTTTGGGCTTTTTCTTCGACGTCGTGGAAAGAATCGAACATCAGCAGGGTGTGTTTCAAGCCTTCGGCGGCAATGGGAGCCAGTTTGTCGTTATCGAGAAGCTCAATCAGCGGATGGATGTTGTAGCCGCCGAGCATGGTGCCCAAAAGTTCGGTTGCATATTCGGGAGACACCAGCGGGCTGGTTACGCTGCCTTCGGCAACGGCGGCAAGGAAAGATGCTTTCACTTTGGAGGCATCGTCCACACCCGGCGGCACGCGGTTGGCAAGCAGGTCTACCAGAAACTCACCTTCGCCTGCGGGCGGGTTTTTCAGCAATTCGACCAAATCGGCGGTTTGCTGTGCTGTGAGCGGGAGGGCGGGAATGCCCAGAGCTTCGCGCTCTGCGGCGGCTTTGCGATAGGCTTCTAACATCTCAATGGTTCCTTTTAGTGGTTTTTTCTTCTGAATAGCTGCATCTGTAATATGCAGTAGTTTGTTAATCATAAACTAAATTTGTGTAAATAGGAACTTTCTTTTAATGTGTTTTTGATGTGTACAGGCCGTCTGAAAGCGATGATTCAGACGGCCTGCCGACGGGGTTGGAAGGATTATTTTTCAGCTTGGTTCGGAAGTTCTTTTTTGGGTTTGCGGACTGCGAAAATCGACCACAGCAAAAGGATGTTTAATTGCAGCAAAACGATAACGGCGGCTATTTTAGCCAAGTCGGCCAAAGCCCAAGTACCGACTATCGGCCGGTAAATCAGTACCTGATGGTCGCGAAAAATCAAATAGGCTGTTAAAAACCATAAAGTCCAGGTAAAGGCAAAGATGAGTATGCTTTTGGTGCTGATAACGGGGTTGGGATTGCGTGCTTTGTGTATAACCAATAGTTCGCGTAAGTCTTGTATTTGTTCAGACATTTAACTTCTCCTTTTTTATCGGGCCTAAAAGTTACTGCACGCCCCTGTCGGGGCTGATCCAGGTGGCTTTGCGCTTTTTGTCGCGCAACAGTGCTTTGGGGAAACCGTGAATGAGTGTGATGCTGTTGAGCATCCAGAATGCGTAGGGGTACCAAATGCAACTCATGAAATAACGCATCAGGTTGCGCTCGTAGCGGCTGTCGATAAACATACTCACGGAAAACTGCAGGATAAACATCATGAATGTGACCAAACTGGCTACTTTGAACAAAGTCAATTCCTGCATATCGCCGGTAAACAGGCCGGCTATACCGATTACGGTAACGGCTAAGAGTGAATACGCCCAAAACAAGGTAACGAAATATTCGGCATACAGCGGCCACAAGCGGATATGGTGCAGCTTCCAAATGCCGTTGAAGTATTTCAGAATCACTTCCGCCCCGCCCTGCGCCCAACGCAAGCGTTGGCGGTAAAGCCCGCGCACGGTTTCGGGCATCAGCACCCAACACAGGGCGCGGGGTTCGTAGGCTATGTTGTAGCCGGCGATTTGGGTTTTCCAGCTGATGTCGATATCGTCGGTAATCATGTTGTCGCTCCAGCCGCCGATTTTCACCAGCACGTCTTTGCGGATGCACATGATGACGCCGGACACGGTGAACAATGTGCCGACCATGCTTTGCGAGCGTTTGATCAGGCCGATTATGGAGCTGAATTCGGCCACTTGCAGCTTGCCCAGCACGGTACTGCGGTTGCGTACGCGCGGGTTGCCGGTTACTGCGCCCAATTCGGGGTTGTTTTCCATGTTTTGAATCATGTATTCGATGGCGCTGTAATCAAGAATGGCGTCTCCGTCTATGCCGACGATGTATTTGCCCAAAGCATGTCGCACGCCGTTGTTCATGGCCGAGGCTTTGCCGCCGTTGGGTTGGTCGACCACGACGATTTTTTCGGCCTGCATTGCCCAGCGGCGGATGATGCTCAAGGTATCGTCGGTGCTGCCGTCGTTGATGAATATCAGCTCGTAGTTGGGATAAGTAAGGTTGAGCAGATGGGGAATCGACATATCGAGGTTGGCGGCCTCGTTGTAACAGGGGATCAGCACGCTCACCATCGGCGCTTCTTCCTGAAACATGTATTCCGGCTCATCCATGCGGTTTTCCCAAAAAAGGAAATAAAACAGCCCGGAAACCGTCCAGTAAACGGCCATGATGCCCGGATAGAGCATCACGAAAACAGCTAAATATTCATACCAGGTCATAGCGGCTATACCTTTACCATTATGGTTTTCTTACAATCGGGCGGCCGAACCGCCATGTATTTTTTCAGACGGCCTCCTTGCTTGGCGTGCCAAACGGTTGCCTGAGGCCGTCTGAAAAAATCGGCATTCATTAATGTTGGACTGAGAAGTCGGGCTTAATGGCTTTTAACGGCGGTTGGTTGTTGAGAAAGTCATCGTGGTGGTAGGCCAGATTTTTCACGCCTTCCTTTTTCAAAAGTTTCATCCAAGAGGTCATTTCGGCGGGATCGACGGGGCGGCCGGTCAGCGGGTTGACCGACTGCAATTCAAAAATGGTTTTATCTAAGGGAACATTGCTGCGTTTTACCGCTCCGGCCAAACTTGCCAACCAACGTGCCGCTTCTTTGCGGCCGGGCTGTTGGCCGTTCAGGGTGTAGGGCATGGCCGAAATCGCCGTGAAGTCGTAATGGCTGGCATAGCGGGCGAGCTTTTCGGCAAAACGGCTGTGCGCTTCGGGCGTATCCGAACCGTTTACGGCCAGGCTGCGCACGGTTTTCATTTCGTTGGTGCTGTTGTAGCTGTATTTGAGAACCGTTTGTTTGAGCACGTCGGTAAAGCCGGTAAGGTCGGCATCTGTGCGGCTGTCTTCTTTGCCGACTGTTAAGCCTTCGTGAAAGACCAAACCGTTAAAACGGCTGCTGTATGCCAAATCTTCATAAATCTCGGTAATGGCGCGGCGGTTTTTTTTGCTGTCGGGCGACAGATTCAACGAGCGCGAATGCGGTGCGGCGGCTTTATCGGCGTCGATATAGTCGTAATTTCTGCCCAAGTCGAACGCGGTTATCGGCATCTGTGCATATACCTTCACGTTAGAGCGGGTTATCAGCTGCCATGCCACACGGCTGAACAAATCGGCTTTCACTTTCAGATGGCGGTTGGGGAAATACACTGCTTCGGCCACACCGTCGTGGTTGTCGTCGGCAAAGGCTTGCAGATAAACGGTGGTGATGCCCAGTTTGTAAACGCGCTCGATGAGTTTGTCGAAGCGTTTTTCCAAAACGGCCGGATCGGGGTCGTACATATCGCCCAAATCAACGTGCACGGCTCGTTGGTGCGGGGCTTCGTAGATTTCGCCTGCCAAATAGGATTTAATCAGTGGATAGCCCGATTCGGTGTCGATCAAAGCCCTTCCGACGCTGGGTTGGCCGATGGTGTTGAGCTTGGCGTCGAACAGGGTGAAATCGTTGGTTAAGCCGACACCGGCAGCGATTTTTTGGGCAGTTTGGTTAAATTGCCCGTAAGGCCATACCAACACGTTCGGGCGCGTACCGGTGTGTTTGGCAATCAAATCAACCGACTGCTGTAAATCGTGGCGGATGCGTTGTTCGTATTCCGCTTGGGTTTCGTAGCGGCCGTTACGGTAGGCCGGAAAAATAGCGGCAAACTGCGAACCGTAGGGATTGCCCGAAACGCTGTGGTGCAGATCGTGGGTGTGCGAGGCGATTTCTATCAAGCCGCTTTTCTGCATTTCACGCACCTGCTCCCATGTGATGAAAGCCGAGCGCGGCAGCTTTTTCTTACCGTAGGCAATCGTGCCGCCGGGCGGAACTTCCAGCCATGAAGTTACCAAGGCATAGACGGCCGGATAGTTGAAGGCTTTGAGAAGCGGATAGATTTTGGTGTAGAAGCTGATGTAGCCGTCGTCGAAAGTAAGCAGAACGGGTTTGGGCGGCAGTTGGCCGCGCCCTGCCCGGGCATCTTCGATCTGCTTGAAGCTGACGGGCGTGTAGCCGTTGTCGCGCAACCAGTTGAAATGTGCGGTCAATCTTTCTACTGTGATGGTTTGCGGAAAATAGCTGCGGCGGATTTCGCCCTGCATTTCGTCTTTTTTCTCTTCCACAAACACGGGCGGCGGCTGGTTGTTGTCGATCACATCGTGATAGCACATTACGCCGTAGCGCACATCGGAAGCATAAGCGGTTTGTAAACCGAAGGCCAACAGCAGGCCGGCAAGCAGGCTTTTGTATTTCATGGTCTTTGCGTATCTCGGGTTATGGGGTTCGGAAAATGTTTTCAGACGGCCTGCGGTCGATTGCCGCCCGCAGGCTGATGAGGCCGTCTGAAATATTGCAAGCCAATCAATAAAGCTTGACCTTAAGGTTGAGATTGCCGAAATTTTGATATTCGGGCACACCGTCATACATTGCCTGACGGCGGCCGAACTCGTATCCCAGCATGGCACGGCGGCCGAAACTCCAACCGTGGCCGTATTTCAGCAGCCAAGTGTTTTTGGCCGCCGCGCCCGACTGCCAATAACGGCCTACGCCGCCGGTAGCGGTTTGAACCAGCCTCACGTCGTGATCCAGAGGCAAGGTGTAAGAAACCGCCAGCTCGCCGCCGAGGGTTTTGCTGCTTTCGGGATTAAAGTAAAACGCGCCGGGTATGTTTTTATTGCGGCTGTAATCGGCTGCCACCGAACTGGCCAGCTTCCAGCGGTTGTATTGGAAAATATCGTGTGCCAGCCACGCGTTGGCGGCGCGGCGGGTGTTGCCGTCGTCAAATTTCATCACGCCTGCGCCGATACCGGCATGGGTTTTGCCGGAATGGTTGTATTGGGCGTTTACGGTATATTCGTCGGCATACACGCCCTGCCCCCACGCCTTAACGGGCGTGTTGTCGCTGTTGAACGCGGCTTTGGCATTCACACCCACATGATCGCTGATGCGGTAATCGGCACTGAGCGATCCGTAAGATTTATCGTTCAGTTGCGTGCCCCGTCCGGCCTCGGCACGCACGATCACCGGATAGAGGTTGACTTCTGCACCCACGCCTACGCGGCCTGCATCAAGGGCATTGCCGTTATTGGGTACATGTGCGTGTTGCTGCACGATATAGGCGCGGTGCCCTTCGCTGCTGCGCGGGCTGTCGATCCGCACCGTTTCCCTCCATTCGCTGCCGTCTTCGGGCGAAGTGGCTTTCATGGCCGTGCCGGAAATATTCAGCTGTGCGGCTTTTTCGGCTTTGTGGTTACGGCGGAATTCTTCATAGTTGACATCATCCTTCCCCAACCCTGCCGACAAATCGCGCACGGCCGGCCAGTTGCCCGCCTCGATATAGGCGGCGGCAGATTTGGCATCCACCCATTTTTGATCTGCTTCCGACAAATACTCACGCGCCTGCTCGAAGTGGCGCACGGCTTGTTCGGTGTGGCCTTCAAGCTGAAGCAGTTCGCCCTTCAACACCAGCCCCCACGGGTCGGCCGGATGTTCGTCGAGCCAGCTTTGCATCATCACTTTGGCACCTTTGACATCGCCTTTCCATGCTTGGAGGCGTGCGTTCCAATAATGATAGTTGGCGTAATAAGGGTTTTTGATTTCAACCGAATGGGTGAAATCGGGCGTGTATTTTTTGGCATTCCAATATTTGAGCTTGGCTTGGCCTTGATCGAAACGCATCAGATCAGCGTCTTTCCTGATCAACAGCTCCACCAATTCGGGATCAGGCTTGCCCTGGGCGGCGTTTTGGTTGGCCAGATTGCGCTCCAACACTTTTCCGGCTTTGCGCGGGCTGCCCGCCATGAGCAGGGCGCGTCCGTATTGTTCCTGCACATAATCGGGCTGGCTGCCTTGGCGGGCCAATACGCGGTAATCGCGCAATGCCTGTTTTTCGTTGCCCACGGCCACAGCGGCGGCCATACGGTCGCGCAAAACCTGCGTATGCAGTTCGCTGCCTTCCGGCACTTTGCCCACTAACGTACTCAGGCGGTTATATACGGAACGAAGCTGGGAGGAATCGGAAGTAAACCTTGCGGTGCGCAGCAAAGTGGCCGCCTTTGCCGCTTCCAGCCATAATTGGTCCTGCTCGGTAAATGCCTGCGGAAAGCGGGAAATAATGCTTTCCTGCAAGGGGAAAAGCTGCAACCGGGCGGCGGTGCGGTAAAGCTGTAAAGCCTTATCCTGATTGGTCGGATCGGCCTCCCAACGACGCTGCTGTTCGCCCAATAATTCGGTTTCCGTTAAGGTTTGGCGTTTGAGATGGTGTTCGGCTTCCTGAATGTCTTTATCGCTGCCGAAACGCTTGCGGTAAGCGTCGATATGATGTTTGGCCGCGGCATAATCTCCGGCATCCGTCGATGCCAAAGCTGCGCCCAAATAGCCGACTTTATGATTCGGTGCCGTTACCTGAAGCCGGCGGTAAAAATCGGCCGACAAACGATAGCGGCGGCTATCGCGCGCGGCTTTGGCGATGTTTTCCAATTCGTCGGCGGCATAGTCTTCGATGCGGCAATCGGGGCAAATGCTTAAAATATCTTCGGCTTTACCCTGACGCAGCAGCAAGGCAATCAAATCGGCGCGCACTTTGGCATCGCCGCTTTGCCCGTAGAGCTTTTGCAGTTGCGCCACCGATTCGGCCAACTGAGCGGCGCCGCTGCGGGCATGTACCGCCCAGCGTTCCCGCTCGGCTTGGATATCTTGTGAAAAAGCAAACGGTGCAGCCGCAAAAAGGGCAACCACACCCAAAGGCAGTTTGTGGATTGTTTTCATCATGAATATCAGGGAGGGTTTAGGAAAGTGACCGCACGTTCAACCATGCGCGGTTTTTTTGCCGATGCCGGCTTTCTCGTTTGCAGATATAAAAACAGAACGTTTCTTTTGTAATGTAGAAGCCTGTTATATAACGCCTTCTTACGCGCGAAAGATAATCAGGCTTTAGAATATTTGCACAAAGCTTATATCAATTTAAATAACGGTTGCTCGCGTTACCCTTTAACGGTCATTTAAAAGCCCTAACGGGTTTATTGGCTCATCATGAAACAATCATCATGATATGAAAATAAATGAAATAATTATCTTTCATAACATCATTCATCTTTTGCTTCATATAAATTCGCTACATTGTTGTAAAACAAAGTAAGAATTCCGAACCGACACCTTTGCCCAAAATCAGGCGGCGAACCATTATTTTGTGTGTACAGCCCAAACTCCTATATTTCCAACTTGCCCCGACTGCCCAATTCAACCGACAATAGGCGGCCTTTGCAAAATTTCCCGATGCGCAGATGCAGTTGAAGGCGTATCCTATACAGATAGGCAAACGAGCAGGCAGCAGACAACGCAGCAATACGCCGCAAACGGCGGTTTTACAAAGGTTTCAGGCCGTCTGAAACCACCCCCGACACTCACAGGAGATTTTCATGAACGCCCTTCGCACCGACAACACCGTTTGTATCGTGGTAGATATCCAAGAACGGCTCAACCCCGCGCTGGCCGATGCCGACTACATGACCGAACGCAGCCGCATTCTGCTGCAAGGATTACAAGCCGTCGGCGTGCCTATGCTGGCTACCGAGCAATATCCGAAAGGATTGGGCAGCACCGTGCCCGCCATCCGCCTGCTGCTCGACAATGCACCGATATTTGAAAAAACCCGTTTTTCTGCTTTCCTGCCCGAAGTGGCCGACATTCTGCAAAACCTGCGTGCCGAAAACGTGATTCTGATCGGCGCTGAAACCCATGTGTGCATGCTGCAAACCGTGCTCGACTTACGCCGCGAAGGTTTCGACGTATATGTGCCGTTTGAATGCACCGAATCGCGCGACCCCGCCAACAAAGCAAACGCCTTGCAGCAAATGCAGGCTTCCGGCGCGGTGGTTTCTAATGTGGAAAGTGTTCTGTTCCAACTTTTGGGCGACGCCAAACATCCGGCGTTTAAGACTGTTTCCAAGCTGATTCAATAAGGTTGCCGCAAAAACGGAGTCCGTCTGAAAAACTTTTTCAGACGGACTCAAACATTGCTATGATAGGCCGTCTGAAACCTGTTTGCGCCCGTTATGAACCCTATCGAAAACGCCCGCCGCCATTCCCAATATCTCGCCCGCCATCTCGGCAACGGCAATCTGCAACCCGACATCCTCAACCCGATGCTGGAAAAAGTGTTGGAAACCGCCGATTTCGCAGCCTTCGCCGATTGGCAGCACATCCAAGCCGAGGAAAACGAAGCCGAACTCGCCCGCCAACTGCGCCGTTTGCGCCGCTATGTGATGGCGCAGATTATTGTGCGCGACATCAACCGCATCAGCGATTTGGCCGAAGTTACCCGCACGATTACGCTGTTTGCCGATTTTGCCGTCAACACCGCGCTGGATTTCGCCCATGCTTATTATCGGGATATGTACGGCACGCCGATCGGCCGTTACAGTAACGAACCGCAGTTTTTAAGCGTGGTGGCGATGGGCAAGGCGGGCGGTTATGAATTGAACGTGTCGTCCGACCTCGATCTGATTTTTATTTATCCCGAATCGGGCGACACCGACGGCAGGCGCGAGCGCAGCAATCAGGAATTTTTTACCAAAGTCGGCCAGAAGCTGATTACGCTGTTGAACGACATCACCGCAGACGGGCAGGTGTTCCGCATCGACATGCGTTTGCGGCCGGACGGCGACAGCGGTGCGCTGGTGTTGAGTGAAACCGCGTTGGAACAATACCTGATCCAGCAGGGACGCGAATGGGAGCGTTACGCATGGTGCAAAGGCCGCGTGGTTACGCCGCACGCCAACGGAATCAGCGCATTGGTGCGGCCGTTTGTGTTCCGCAAATACCTTGATTTCAACGCCTACGAAGGTATGCGCGGGCTGCACCGGCAAATCCGTAGCGAAGTCAGCCGCAAGGGTATGGCCGACAACGTGAAACTCGGCGCGGGCGGTATCCGCGAAATCGAATTCATCGCCCAGATTTTCCAGCTGATACGCGGCGGCCAAGTGCGTGCGCTGCAACTGAAAGGCACGCAGGAAACCCTGCTCAAACTCGCCGAACTGGGCATACTCCCGCACGAAACCGTTAACATGCTGCTCGAAGCCTACCGCTTTTTGCGCGATGTCGAACACCGTCTGCAATATTGGGACGACCAGCAAACCCAAACCCTGCCCGACAACGCCGAACAGCAACAGCGGCTGGCCGAAAGCATGGGCTTTGCCGACTACGCCGCCTTTTCAGACGGCCTCAACCGATACCGCAGCCAAGTGAACGCCGTGTTTAACCAAATCCTCGCCGAACCGGACGGGCAACCCCAAGCGTACGCCGACGGCTGGCAAGACATCTGGCAGGAAAACGCCGATGAAGAAGCCCGTTTCAACCGCTTGGCGGAACGCGGTTTCGACGCAGCACCGATTGCACGCCGGCTCGACCAGCTCCGCAACAGCGGCAAATACCGCCATCTTTCCTCTCAAGCCCAACCCCGTTTCGATGCCGTGATTCCGCTGCTGATACAGGCTGCCGCCGCACAACCCAACCGCACCGTTACCCTGCTGCGACTGCTGGATTTTCTCGAAAACATCAGCCGCCGCTCGTCGTATCTCGCCTTTTTGCACGAACACCCGCAAGCCCTGCAACGGCTGGCCGACATCATGGGGCAAAGCTCGTGGGTGTCCGGCTACCTGACGAAGCACCCGATTCTGCTCGACGAGTTGCTCAGCGCACAATTGATGGACACCGGCAACGATTGGCCGAAACTCGCCGCCGAGCTTTCAGACGGCCTCAACAATGCAGCGGGCGACACCGAAGCGCAAATGGACGTATTACGCCGCTTCCAACACGCCCAAGTGTTCCGCCTCGCCGTGCAGGACTTGGCCGGATTATGGACGGTCGAATCCCTGTCCGACGAACTTTCCGCACTCGCCGACACCATCCTCGCCGCCGCCCTGCCCGCCGTGTGGGCCGACACCCCGAAAACGCATACCGACACCCCGCGCATCGGCATCATCGGCTACGGCAAACTCGGCGGCAAAGAGTTGGGCTACACCTCCGATTTGGATTTAGTGTATGTGTACGACGACCCGCACCCCGACGCACCCGACGTATACGCCCGCTTCGCCCGCCGCCTCACCAACTGGCTTTCCGCCGCCACCGGCGCAGGCACGCTCTACGAAGTCGATTTGCGTTTGCGGCCGAACGGCGACAGCGGCTTCCTTACCCACAGCATCGCCGCGTTTGAAAAATACCAGCGCGAAAATGCATGGACATGGGAACACCAATCGCTCACCCGCGCCCGCTTCATCTGCGGCCTGCCCGAAATCGGCGCATCTTTCGACCGACTGCGCACCGAAATCCTTACCCGCCCGCGCAACCGGGCCGAACTCGCCCGCGAAATCATCGCCATGCGCGAAAAAATGTTCGCCACCCACCCGCCCGAAGCCAGCGACGTCAAATACGCCCGCGGCGGCGTGGTCGATGTGGAATTCATCGTGCAATACCTGATACTGGCTTATGCGGGCGAACATCCCCAACTGCTCGACAACTACGGCAACATCGCCTTGCTCAACATCGCCGCCGATGCCGGTTTGATAGATAAAACGCTGGCCGAACAATCGCAAACCGCCTACCGTTTCTACCGCCAACAGCAGCACAACGCCAAGCTGCGCGATGCCGGCAAATTGGCAGTCGACAAACAGGTACAGGCGTATTACGACAGCGTGAAAAAACTGTGGGAACAGGTGTTTGGCGAAGAGGTCAGGCTTGAGGCCGTCTGAAAAGAAACAGCACTTTCTCAATCGGGATACATTGTGTTACCGCCATTGAGAAAGTGCTTTTTTATATATGGCTAAACCATCGTCAATCTACTTAAGTTGAATATGGCCAATAAACTTAAACCGGAAAAACCGATTATTCAGACGGCCTTTCATGCAAACTTCACAATCAAGCGTCCAACGCCGCCACCGTAATCTTAGACAGGCCGTCTGAAAAGCCTTTTGAATAACGCCGCGGCACCATGCCGCTGATTGTGCCGTTTTGAACGGTGGTTTCATAAGCGCACACCAGCCGTTCTTGGGGCAGCAGGTTGTGCGAATAATCTTGATTGAGCAGGGGCGAAATGCGGCTGAACAAACGCCAGCAAACGCGGCTGCCGTCGGGCAAATCGAAGGCCGCCTGAAAATGGCTGTTGCCTTCGTTGCAGCCGACATGAAAATGGTCGTAATCAAACGCTTCTGTGTCGGGAAACGGCCTGGCATCGGCAAAACCGAAAATGCGGTCGTGTGCGCACAGGCTTTGGCAGGCATAAGGCCATATGTGCTCGCGCAGGAAAAATTGGTCGGCAAAATGGCGCGATACCAAAGGCTTGCTCACATATGTTTCGATTTTTCGGCGCATATCGGGCACGCTGCCTGCCACCGCGCCCCACAAACCGGCCATAATCAATTCGGTGTGCGTTCCGGCATCGCGCATGGTATGAAAGCGTTTGCCGCCCGCTTCCCACTCGGCCACGGCGCGCGCTTCCCGCTGCGAAATCACCGAATCGGCATCACGGAAAATAACGCGGGCGGCTTCTTTATCGTCGAGTGCGAGAAAACGCCACATCGTGCCCGGCCATTGTTCGGCCGCTTCATCCACCCGCACGATTTCGGCACCGTTGGCCTGCAAACGCTGCACTGCTGCTTGCGGCACGCTGCCGTCTATATAGAAACGGCACACCCAGCCCGGGTAAATCTGCGCAGCCAATTCGGTGTTCATGACGGCGGGTTCGAGATATTCGGAGCTGTTGCCGAACAGTGAGAATGAGATGATTTTTTTACCGTTTTGCGGCGGTTCAATCTGCGGCAAGGCGGGGCGGGCGGTAATGCTGCCGTGCCGGAGCTCCAATGCCTTGAGGCCGTAGGTACGGCAGTTTTCCCAGTCGTTCACGCTGCCGTAGGCATGAGCCAGCGCGTCTAACGAATTGATATGCTTAGGGTCGCGTTGCAGGGCTTTTTTCGCATAGGTAATGCCTTCTTGCCAAAAACCCCCTTTTACCGCCGCCGTGGCCGCATCGCTCAGCGGTGCGACGGATTGGGGGATCAGTTTGTGCGCTTTCAGGGCTTCGGTGAGTGCGTTGCGGTAATCTCCGGCATCCATATAGTGCAGGAAAGAGGCGGAAATACGGTCGAGCTGTTGTTGGATTTTTTGTAATTTCGGTGGTAAGCGTTTGTTCATATTTGTGTTTTGAATAATTGATTTTCTAACGGCTTAGGCGTTTATTGAATCACATGTGATGCGGCAGGCCGTCTGAAAATGCGGTTTTGCAAACCGCAAATCACAAGGTTAGGTCAGCCTTCACCGACAACCTAACCGAAAGGCAGATAAACATCGAAACGGGTGCTTTTGCCCGTGTATTGATAGGCAGGCTTTTCGCCGTTTAAATATTCTCCCAAGCGCGGGCGTTTGACGACTACGCGCTTTTTGGCAACGCGGCGGGCGGCGGCGAGCAGCTCGGCTTCGTTTTGCGCTTCGCCCACCAAGCCGTGAAAATAAGCCATTTCTTTTTTCACCGAGGCCGATTTGCGGCTTTCGGGATACATCGGGTCGAGATAAACCACATCGGGGCGGCCTTGTTCGTTGGCCAAACGGGGCAGCAAGGCGCAAGTATCGCCGACATGCAGGGAAATGCGGGCGGCAATTCGGGCCACTTCTTCGTCGGCAGACTGCAAAGCACGCAGGAGGCCGTCTGAAAGCAGGCAGGCAACGGCGTGATTTTGTTCAAACACATTCACTTGCAAACCGAGCGACGCCAGCACGAAAGCATCGCGCCCCAAACCGCCCGTGCCGTCCCAAACGGTAGGCTTTGCGGTGTGGTTAACCGCTTTGCCGATCAATTCTCCGCCGCCTTTGGTTCGGCGGTATTGTGCGGTTCCGCCTTCAAAATCAACACGCACCCTGCCCTTTTCTCCGGCGCGGCACAAAGAAAGGCCGTCTGAATCGGCCAGCAGATATTCGCCTTGGTCGGGAAGTCGGCCGCATACGGGCAGATGAAAACGGCTGATTAGTTCGCGGGCGGTGTCGGTGGCGGTGTCGCTGAGATAAACGTAGGTCATGGTTTCAGACGGCCTGTGGCTTAAACGGTTGAACATCATTACTTTAACAATCAGGCGGGAAACGCTCAGGCCGTCTGAAAAAATCAATGGATATCCAAGCGTTCCATACGGTAGCGCATCGAACGGAAGCTGATACCCAAAAGCTTGGCGGCCTGCGTGCGGTTGTAGCGCGTCTGCTTCAAAGCCTGCTCGATGATTTCGCGCTCGATTTGGTCGAGATAATCCTGTATCTGCATTTTGCCGGGCACAAAATCGGGCAAGCCGCCGCTCAGTTGCAGGCCGTCTGAAATCTCTTCCGCCGGGCTGTGGAGATGCTGGTGTTCGAGCTTTCCGGCCTGAAACTGCGGTGTGGTGCCGGTATGGATTTGCAGATCGTCAAGCTGGATAACCTGCCCCACGGTTAAGGCAACCGCCCGCTCCAAAATGTTTTCCAATTCGCGGAAGTTGCCCGGATAGCTGTATTGCAGCAAAGCGTCTTGCGCTTTGGGGCTGAGTTTGTAGTTTTCGCTGCCGCTGCGGTGTTTGTGCAGCAAATGCATAATCAGCCCGCCCAAATCTTCACGCATTTCGCGCAACGGCGGCATGCTGAGCGAAACCACGTTAAGCCGGTAATATAAGTCTTGGCGGAAAGCTCCAACCTCGACCAAATGTTCGAGGTTTTTATGCGTTGCGCAGATGATGCGTACATCAACATAAGTTTCCCGCGCATCGCCGATGCGGCGCACGGCTTTTTCCTGAATCGCGCGCAGCAGTTTTACTTGCATGGGCAGTGGCAGATCGGCCACTTCGTCGAGAAACAGCGTCCCGCCGTCGGCATGTTGGAAAAAACCCAAACGGTCGCTGTCGGCACCGGTAAAGCTGCCTTTTTTATAACCGAAAAATTCGCTTTCCATCAGGTTTTCAGGAATCGCGCCGCAGTTGACGGCAATAAAAGGCTTGTCGGCACGGTCGGACAATTCGTGTATCGTGCGGGCGGCCTGCTCTTTACCCGTACCCGATTCGCCCGCGATATAAACGGGCACGCCGCTTTTGGCCAAGCGGCGGATAAGGTGGCGCACTTCAATCATTTGCGGCGACATGCCGAGCAAGCGCGGCATATCGGATTCGCCGCCCAACTCTTTGCCTGAATCGGGCAGAATGCGGGCAGTTAATTCTCCGCTGGCAAAACGCTCTTTCAAAGAACGCAATCCTTCCGGCACGCCCGCCGAACGGGTAAGGGCCGAACCGGTATTTTTGCGCGGCGGCGTATAAGCGGTAAAAGGCATCGGAGCGGTTCGCGCGGGCATCGGCATAGGTTTGGCCGCTGCGGGCGGTGTCGGAGCGGGGCGGGCAACGGGTTCGGAACGGGGCGGCTCCGGCTGCACGGCAGCGCGTAAACCTTCCGTCGGCTCGCTGACTTTAACCGCCGATTTAACCAAAGAGCGCAGCTGCGAGAGGGTAATCGGCTTTTGCAGGTAATCAAACGCACCTGCCCGCAAGGCTTCAACTGCCTGATCGGCATTGCCGAAAGCCGTAATCACGGCCACGGGGGTATCCAATGCCAGCTCGTTGATGTATTGAACCACTTCCAAACCCGAGCCGTCGGGCATACGCATATCGGTTAACACGAGCGAATAATCGTTGTTGTCGAGCTTGTCTTTGGCATCTTCTACGCCCACGGCCGTCTGAACGCGCAAACCCATTTTCATCAGGGTCATTTCCATCAGGTCGCGGATATCGGCTTCGTCATCCACCACCAATACGGGATCTTGCAGGTTATGGTTGCTCATTGCTTTCTCTCGGTAAAATCAGTTCGAAACCGTTCATTTCAGGGTGGTAGTGCAGCTGACCCATATTGGCATGCGCCAATTCGCGGGCCACATACAGACCCAAACCCGTACCCTGTTTTTCGGTGGTATAGAAAGGTTCGAACAAATGGTTGCGCACATCGGGAGGAACGCCGGTGCCGTTGTCGGCAACCACGATGGAAATATGCATGCGGCCGCTCGGTTTCATCAGCACGGTGATGGCGTGGTTGTCTTTGCGACTGTGCCGCCAAGCATTGTTGCACAGGTTCCACATAATTTGCTGGAGGTGCATGGGGTCAACCAAAACGCTTAAATTGCTGCCGTCCATATTCATGCGGATACAGCCGACCGAATCGGGGTTATTGAGCGTAAATTCCTGTTTGAACTCCAACCAAAACTTCATCAGATTAATCGGCTCGCGGCTGAGGCTGTCGCGCTTGTTGATCAAAGAAACATCTTCCAGCATTTTGTCGATGCGCTGGATGTTGGTGTCGATAATATTGTGCAGTTTGGCTTTGGTCGGGTCGTTGCCGTCTTCGTCCTGCAACAGGTCGCTGGCGTGGCGGATGGCCGACATGGGATTGCGGATTTCGTGAGCGAGATTGGCGGTAAGCTGGCCTAAAGAGGCCAGCTTGGTTGCCAGTGCTTCTGCCGCCACTTCACGCAGCGAGCGCACAAACAGCATCAGCAGCTCGGTTTTTTCCTGAATCACCGGCACGGCACGCACATGCATGGAGTGCTGGAAAATATGGATGTCGGTTTCAAAGTTTTTATCGGGCTGGTATTGCCAGCGTGCCACCAATTCGCCGAACACGGTTTCCTGCTTGTCCACTTCCAAGCCGGGGAAATAGGTTTTGGCTTGGCGGTTAAACAGCCAAACGCGCTGCGCGGCATCAATCACGATCACGGCTTCCTGCACACGGTTGAGCACCACTTTGTTCAAACCGCTCACGCGGCGGTAGGCCAATTGGTGTTTGGTAGCCGATTCGGTGGCGGCCTGCAGATAGGTTGCCGAGAAGGCCGTTAATGCGGCCACAAGGAAACACGCACCCGCCAAAAGCGCGCCGGATACGAATATGCGGCCGTCCCATTCCAGCGGGTGAAACTGAATTTGCCCTGCAAAAAACATGTTCAGCAAAATCAGCATCAGCGCATAACCGGCATAAAGCATGGGATAACGGCCGTGGCTGAGCAGGCAGGAGGTGGCGATGAAGGGCAGCACGAGAATGCCGAAGCCGGATTCTATGCCGCCGGTAATATAGGTAAGCACCATCACCATCGTAATATCAACGACGGCACTGGCATTGGGCAGCTCGAGCGTTTGGAGCTGCCAGTCGGGTTTGAAAATCGTTAACAGGATTAACAGGCCGTAAACGGTGATCCAACTGTAAAACTCAACGGTGGGAAACATGGTTTTGGCCGTTTCGCCGCCGGAGGAAAAGCTGAACAGGTGAAAGACCAATAGGGAAAGCACAATGGCAATCCGGGCGATGTTGATCAAGCCGGGGATGCGTTCGTTGAGTGTTTCCCAATCCTGTTTAACGAATAATCTGTTTACACTCATGTAATGTCGGGCCTTAGATGTTTTTGTTTTGGGCAGGTTGGTATGGGCAAGGTCGAACAACTCGAATGCGAAGCGGCAAGGCCGCAGTCACCTGAGAGTTGACCGACCGCAGAAGGCAACCGATTGATTACCGTTATTGTAGGGCGTGTCGCCAAAAGCATAGCGGCGGTATGTTTGGTTTTACCGATAACCCCCGCATGCTAACGTTTGGCGGCACAACCCGCCAACGCAACGGTACTCCCGCTCAATATAGTTCCTTCTGTATATTCAAACTTCATGTGATTATACCGAATCTGCGCCGGATAATCTTTTCAGACGGCCTGAAATCTCTAAAACTTTGCCTTTTCTGCCACGTTTGTTGTTTATATCTTGAATCCGCAGGCGTTCTTTGTGGGTTGCGCCGCGTTTGCCGGTGCTTTCTACGATAAATTCGGGCGACGAGGTAACGGCGACATGTTCGAGCCTGATGCCGTCTGAAAGGCTGATTAATTGCAGGCCGCGGCCTTTGGCCATTACTTCCAATTCGCCGATGGTAAACGCCAGCAGGCGCGGTTCGTCGGTGGCCAGCAGCACTTTGCACTCGGGGTTGATAAGCGACACGGCATAGATGCTCACCGGAGGCAGGGTTCGCTCTCCGGCTTTGAGCGTCATCACCACTTTGCCTGCCTTGATGCGGCTGACCATATCGCCGAGTTTGGCGATAAAACCGTAGCCGCCGCTGTTGCTCAATAAATAATGCTGTTCGGGCAGGCCGGTCATCATGGCGACGACTTCAGCTCCGTTTTGCAGTTCGATCAGCGAAGCTACGGGAACGCCGTCGCCGCGGCCTCCGGGGATTTCCGCCGCATCGAGCGTGTAGGTGCGGCCGTGCGAATCGAGCACCACCACCGGCCACACGGTACGGCCTTCGATCACTTGTTTCAGCCCGTCGCCTTCTTTGAAGGTGGTTTGGCTTAAATCGATGTTGTGGCCGGCGCGGCTGCGTATCCAGCCTTTGTTCGACAATATCAATGTAACCGGCTCGTCGGCAGTGGTTTGCGTGAGGGTGGCGCGGCTGGCTTCTTCGACCAAAGTGCGGCGTTCGTCGCCGAACTGCTTCATGTCGGCCTGCATTTCTTTGACAATCAATTTGCGCTTTTCGTTTTCGTCGCCCAACAATATTTTCAGACGACCTTCTTCTTCGCGCAGTTCGTTCAATTCTTTTTCGAGCTTGAAGCCTTCCAAGCGGGCAAGTTGGCGCAGGCGGATTTCGAGAATGTCTTCGGCTTGGATTTCGGTGAGTCCGAACGCTGCCATCAGGTCGGGCTTGGGTTCGTCGGATTCGCGGATAACCTTAATCACTTCGTCGATATGCAAAAAGGCGATCATGCGCCCGTCGAGAATGTGGATGCGTTTTTCCACTTGGGCAAGACGGAATTTCAGACGGCGTGTTACGGTGATGACGCGGAAATCCAGCCATTCCTGCAAAATGGTTTTGAGGTTTTTCTGGGCGGGGCGGTTGTCCAAGCCCATCATCACCAAGTTCATCGGCACATTGCCTTCCAAACCGGTTTGCGCCATCAGCGTGTTGATGAAGTTTTCCGGTTCGATACGGCTGGATTTCGGCTCGAACACCAAACGCACGGGCGATTCGCCGTCGCTTTCGTCGCGCACTTTTTCCAACAGCGACAACATCAGCGCTTTGGTATTTTGCTGGTCTTGCGTGAGGTTTTTCTTGCCGGACTTGGGCTTGGGATTGGTTTGCTCTTCGATTTCGGCGAGGATTTTCTGCGCGCTGGTGTTGGGCGGCAGCTCGGTTACGATGATGCGCCATTGCCCGCGCGCCAGTTTTTCGATTTCGTAACGCGCCCGCACGCGCACGCTGCCTTTGCCGGTTTCGTAAATCTGCTGCAAATCGGCGGCGGAAGTGATGATTTGCCCGCCGCCGGCAAAATCGGGCGCGGGAATGTACTGCATCAGGTCGGCGGTTTCCAGCGACGGTTTTTTCAAGAGGGCGATGGCCGCTTGGGTAACTTCGGTCAGGTTGTGCGACGGGATTTCGGTAGCCAAACCGACGGCAATGCCCGATGCGCCGTTGAGCAGCACCATCGGCAGGCGGGCGGGCAGATGCACTGGCTCTTCAAACGCGCCGTCGTAGTTCGGCACGAAATCCACCGTGCCCATATTGATTTCGGAAAGCAGCAGCTCGGCAATCGGTGTGAGCCGCGCTTCGGTGTAACGCATGGCCGCCGCGCCGTCGCCGTCGCGCGAGCCGAAGTTGCCGATGCCGTCGATTAAGGGATAGCGCAGGGTAAAGTCCTGCGCCATCCGCACCATGGCATCGTAGGCCGAAGCATCGCCGTGCGGATGGTATTTACCGAGAATCTCCCCCACCACGCGGGCGGATTTCACCGGCTTGGCACCGTGCGTCAGCCCCATGTCGCGCATGGCGTAGAGAATCCGCCGCTGCACGGGCTTTTGGCCGTCTGAAACTTCGGGCAGGGCGCGGCCTTTAACCACGCTCATGGCGTATTCGAGATAGGCGCGTTCGGCGTATTGGCCGAGCAGCAGGTAGTCGTCGCCGACAGCGGGTTGGGAGATGTGTTCGTTCATTGCAAGCGGAAAATGCTGAATTGAAAAAGCCTGTATTGTAAAGCAATTTGGATTCATCCGCCCGCACGCCTTTTCAGACGGCCTGAGACCTTTGCAAAACCCTCAGGTGCGGATGCAGTTCAAGGCGTGGCAGCACAGCGAGTGCAGACATATCATACA
The DNA here is from genome assembly GCF_001308005.1 of Neisseria sp. 74A18. Lineage (NCBI taxonomy): Bacteria > Pseudomonadati > Pseudomonadota > Betaproteobacteria > Neisseriales > Neisseriaceae > Neisseria > Neisseria sp. 74A18. Next base: position 76,990 of record NZ_LGZA01000005.1, on the reverse strand, counting down.
GATAGGCAAACGAGCGGGCAGCGCACAACGCAGAAATGCGCCGCAGATGGGGGTTTTGCAAAGGTCTCGACCTGATGGCTTGGCCATTCGTTGTGCAACACCCCAAGCACATTGCCTCCGCAGCATGCTCTATCGATATCCGCAAACCATTGTGCTGATATAATCGACCCGTCTCCCGCACCGGAAAACAATATGACCGCCCTACCCCGATTTACCCGCCGCTTGAGCGAAGCCGAACACAACCGCCTGCTCGACCGCCTGCAAACCCATTTCAGCCCCCAAAGCGGCACATGGCACGCTTTGTGGCTCAACGGCTTGGAACTGGGCCGTCTGAACGAAACTTGGTTAGAGCGTGTGCGGCAAGACTGGCCGGAACGCAGCGAAAACCGCGCCGACGGCCTCTACCTGCACACCGAAAACTGGCTGGCTATGGGCGACAGCCTGCAACACATGGCGCAAGGCTGGAGCAGGCTGGGTTTCTTAGGCGGCTGGCGCAACGAAAAATTCGATGTGGAAGATGCCGCAGGCAAGCCGCTGTTTGCTTTGGAACGCGCGGCTTTCCGCCCGCTGGGGCTGATGAGCCACGCCGTACACATCAACGGTTTAACCCTGCACAACGGCGAATGGATGTTTTGGATAGGCCGCCGCAGCCCGTATAAAGCGGTTGACCCCAACAAGCTCGACAACCTCGTCGGCGGCGGTATCGCCAGCGGCGAGAGCGTGCGCGAAGCCATGATGCGCGAGGGCGGCGAAGAAGCCGGTTTGGATATGTCGCTGCTGCACAATCTGGCTTGCCAAAACCAACGCCTGAGCGTGCGTCCCGTAGCCCGCGGCCTGCACAACGAGCTGCTGCATATTTTCGACGTGGTGCTGCCGTCTGAAATCCGCCCCGAAAACCAAGACGGCGAAGTGGCCGAGTTCACACTCATGAACCCTACGGAGCTGACTGCCGCCATGTGCGACGGCCTGATGATGAACGATGCCATGCTTGCCACGCTGGATGCGTTTTCGCGCTACGGCCTGCTCGACGAGGGGCACGGCTTATCGAAATGGCTGGCCGATACCCGCCGCCCGGCCTGATCCGCCGAAACGTCGGGGCCGAGACCTTTGCAAAACCCTCAGATGTGGATGCAGTTCAAGGCGTAGCAGCACAGCGGGTTCAGACATATCATATAGATAGGCAAACGAGCGAGCAGCGCACAACGCAGAAATGCGCCGCAGATGGGGTTTTGCAAAGGTCTCGGGCCGTCTGAACACACTCTTTCAGACGGCCTCAACGTTTGCCTGTTTTTACCAAACACGTCTTTAATTTAAGCCGGTTCGCACCATTTAAACGCCGTAACCTGCCAACAATAAAAAGGAAAACTCAATGAACGTACCTGTTTCATACGCCGCTTCTTATCCGCACACCTGCAACAAAGCCCTGTATGTAGCCATGGCCTTGTTGTTCGGCACGTTCGGCGTACACAAATTCTGTGCCGGCCGCGTGTGGATGGGCATACTTTATTTTCTGTTCAGTTGGACATTCATCCCCACCGTCGTCGGCATTATCGAAGGCATTTTGGCGGCATTCAAACCCACCGACTCGCTCGGCGCGATTGTGGTGTAACCCCGCTGCGCACGGCAACGCCCGATTATCAAGGCCGTCTGAATTCAAGGTTTCAGACGGCCTCATGTTTTTGCAAAGCTCACGGTTTATAGCAAAATAGCCAATCCGAGACCTTTGCAAAACCCTCAGATGTGGATGCAGTTCAAGGCGTAGCAGCACAGCGAGTGCAGACATATCATACAGATAGGCAAACGAGCGAGCAGCGCACAACGCAGAAATGCGCCGCAGATGGGGGTTTTGCAAAGGTCTCAATCCACTTAATTTTTAATACAAAGCCGCAAACAAGGTTTTCAAAGGTTTCAACCTACGGCAAGCGCCGAATCGCGGTTGCAGTAAAAAACATAACCCTGTTTAATAGTATGTCACAACACACCCGATCCATCGGCAGCTTGTGCCGCAACGACCCGGAGCATTACATGACCCTTCCCGTATTGGCCGTAACCAGCGGCGAACCCGCAGGCATCGGCCCCGACATCTGCTTAGACTTAGCCGCAGCCGATATGCCCTGCCATTGCGTCATACTGGGCGACAAACACCTGTTGCAGCAACGCGCCCGGCAGCTCGGCAAACACATCAACCTGCGCGACTACCAAAAAGGCGTTCCGCCCGAACGCGGCACGCTCGATGTTTGGCACATTCCCCTGCGCTCCCCGTGCGAAACAGGCCGTCTGAACACCGCCAACGCCGCCTATGTACTGGAACTGCTCGACACCGCCTACAACGGCATCTGCGACGGCACGTTTGCCGGCATGGTTACCGCACCGCTGCACAAAGGCGTGATCAACGATGCCGGCGTACCGTTCAGCGGCCACACCGAATATCTGGCCGAAAAGAGCCACACCCCGCAAGTCGTCATGATGCTCGCCGGTGGCGGGCTGCGCGTTGCCCTCGCCACCACCCACCTGCCGCTGAAAGACGTTGCCGCCGAAATCACCCGCCCGCTGCTCGAATCGGTGCTGCATATTCTGCACCGCGATCTCCAAACCAAATTCGGCCTGCCCTCCCCCCGCATCCTCGTAGCTGGTTTAAACCCCCACGCAGGCGAAGGCGGACACTTGGGGCGTGAAGAGATCGACACCATTATCCCCGCGCTCGAAAAACTGCAACAGCAAGGCTTAAACGTGCGCGGCCCTTTCCCCGCCGATACCTTATTCCAACCCTTTATGCTGAAAAACGCCGACGCCGTGCTCGCCATGTATCACGATCAAGGATTGCCCGTGCTGAAATATGCCGGCTTCGGAGAAGGCGTCAACATCACATTAGGGCTGCCGTTTATCCGCACCTCGGTCGATCACGGCACCGCCCTCGATCTTGCCGGCACAGGCAAGGCCGATTCGGGCAGCCTGCTCGTGGCAGTCGGCACAGCACTGGAAATGGCTCGGCACATACCATCATCAGGAGGCACACAATGACTCAAAACGACAAAATCAAACCGCAACCCTACGAATCATTCGAAGAGGCCGAACGCAAACGCGAAGAAGACGCCCTCGCCGTCAACCCGCCCTTAAGCGAACGCCAAAAAGCCATCGTACGCGAACAATCCGGCATCAACCCGATCGAACAAACCGTTAACGACGCACTAACCGACTTCGACCACGTTCACAAAACCGAACGCAAATTTGAAGATTCGGAAGATTAAACCAACACGACAGGCCGTCTGAAAACCAAGCCCGCCCGGTTTGCTTTCAGACGGCCTGTTTGCCACTTCGCCGCACGAAACCGCTATAATAACCGCCACGCAAACCCAAAAACCACAGCAGACATGAGCGAATTAGACACCATCTTGAGCTTCAATCAAGAATTTGTAGAATCCGGCGAATACGCCCAATTTTTCACCAACAGATTCCCCGAACGGCAAATCGCCATCCTATCGTGCATGGACGCCCGTATGGTCGAACTGCTGCCCCGCGCCATGGGGCTGAAAAACGGCGATGCCAAGCTCATTAAAAACGCCGGTGCACTCGTTACCCACCCGTGGGGATCCGTGATGCGCAGCCTGCTGGTTGCCGTGTTCGAATTAAAAGTAAAAGAAATCATGGTCATCGCCCACCACGATTGCGGCATGCGCGGCCTGCATCCCGACAGCTTTCTCAAAAGCGCACGCGCCAACGGCATTCCCGACGACCGCATCACCACCCTGCGCAACGCCGGCATCGACCTCGATAACTGGCTCACCGGCTTCGACAACGTAGAAGAAAGCGTGCGCCACACCGTCGGCATCATCCGCCGCCACCCCCTGATGCCCGAAAACGTAGCCGTGCACGGCATGGTTATCCACCCCACCACCGGCAAACTCACCGTGATTGTGAACGGCAAAGACGAATGCCCCATCGCACCCTAACCTTTCAGACGGCCTTACACATGAAAAAAATAGGACTTTTCGGCGGCACCTTCGACCCCATCCACAACGGCCACCTGCATATCGCCCGCGCCTTTGCCGACGAACTCGCATTGGATATGGTCGTATTCCTTCCCGCAGGCAACCCCTACCACAAAACAGAACACACCCGCACCGACGCCCGACACCGCCTCGCCATGACCGAGCTGGCCGTAGGCCACGACCCGCGCTTTGCCGTCAGCGACTGCGACATCATCCGCAAAGGCGCCACCTACACCTTCGACACCGTACAGATTTTCCGCCAACAATTCCCCTCCGCACAATTATGGTGGCTGCTCGGCAGCGACAGCCTGCTCCAGCTCCACACTTGGAAAAAATGGCAAACCCTCGTCAGCCACACCCACATCGCCGTTGCCGCCCGACAAGGCGACAACATCGCCCAAGCCCCCCGCGAACTGCACGGCTGGATAGGCAGCGCCCTGCAAAACGGCAGCCTCCATCTGCTGCAAACCCCCATGTACAACCTCAGCTCCACCGAAATCCGGCACAAAATCCGCGCAGGCCAATCCGTAACCGGGCTAATCGACCCCCAAGTCGAAAATTACATTGCCCGAAACCACCTTTACCGTTAACCTACCACCCTAAACTTTCACCTGTTTCAGACGGCCCACCCCTTCCAGGCTGTCTGAAACACCCCAAACAGGAAACCATATGAACGAACAAGAACTGCAAGACCTGCAAAAAATGGTCGATATCGCCGTTAACGCCCTCGAAGACATCAAAGGCAAAGACATCGCCGTCCTCGAAACCCAAGAAAAAACCTCACTGTTCGCCCGCATGATCATCGCCAGCGGCGACAGCAACCGCCAAGTCAAAGCACTCGCCAACAACGTAGCCGTCGATCTCAAAGAAGCCGGATTCGAAATCATCGGCAGCGAAGGCCAAGACAGCGGCGAATGGGCACTCGTCGATGCCGGCGATTTAGTCGTACACGTCATGCTGCCCGCCGTACGCGATTTCTACGACATCGACACCCTGTGGGGCGGTGAAAAACCCTCATTCCACGCCGGCGCACAAAAACCCTGGCACGCAGCAGACAACTAACCGCCCCAAACGCACCGGTTCAGCCGCACACCATACCGCCGCATCTCGTTTCTTTTTCCAAAACAAATGAAACAGATAGACATTTCCACCCAAATTACCCGACATCAGGGCTTGACGGCAACAAACACAATCGGTATAGTTCGACTTTCTCGTCGGGGCGTAGCGCAGTCTGGTTAGCGCACCTGTTTTGGGAACAGGGGGTCGTGAGTTCGAATCCCACCGCCCCGACCAGTTTCCCTGCGAGCAGCCCGATATATTAGGCGCGAAACCGCAACGCGCCCGTAGCTCAACCGGATAGAGCACCCGCCTTCTAAGCGGGCGGTTACAGGTTCGATTCCTGTCGGGCGTGCCAAAAGTTTTTCATTGCGGTGGCTGTAGCTCAGTTGGTAGAGCCCCGGATTGTGATTCCGGTTGTCGTGGGTTCGAGCCCCATCAGCCACCCCAAACACATAAACCCGTGTATGAATCATACACGGGTTTTATTTTATCTCGTGATACCGAAATCCCGCCGATTTCAAAGCAAAGCGCGACTTCATCAAATTTACTTGTCTATATACGGCATTCCTTTATTTACGTTACAATGAACCGTCCTACACCAAAAACAATATGCCTTTAGCCTAGATGAAATGCCCTTTCTGCCATCATCCCAACACCCAAGTGACCGACTCTCGGCTTTTGGAGGAAACCAACAGTATCCGCCGACGCCGACGCTGCCTTTCTTGCGGCCAGCGTTTCAGTACATTTGAAACCGTAGAAATGCGGATGCCGCAGATTATCAAAAGCACGGGCGCACGCGTGCCGTTTAACCCGCACAAACTGCGTACCAGCTTGGAACGGGCTTTGCACAAACGTCCGATTGATCCGGAAACCATCGACGATACCGTGGCTTTGATAGAACAGCGTTTGTACAGCCTCGGACATAAAGAAGTGTCTTCCCAACTGGTCGGGGAAATGGCGATGGAAGAGCTGGCCAAAATCGACCAAGTGGCTTATGTGCGTTTCGCTTCGGTATATAAAAGTTTTAATGATGTATCGGAATTTACCCAAGCCATTGCCACTCTGCCCAAAGAAGGTACATAACCAACCGTTTACAGCAAATAAACTTTATTTCTGCTCCGGCGTTACTGCGCCTTAGCTTAAAGAGAACGATTGTGTAAGCCGCTAAAGCGGCAACAGAACCGTTTTCGCATTATCCATACCGTGTGCGGCTTGCTGCCTTATATCAAAAATAAGTTTATTTGCTATAAGTTGTTGTGAATACTCCGGCACCATTTCGACGGTCGGGCTTATTTTTCGATACCAACCTGTGCGGATTACCCTCAAACCGCTTAAATTTGATATACTTAATGCCATTTTTTTGCTAACACATACGGAATTTGATCAATGAAACTATCTGTTTTTACTTTGGCTGTCATGGCTTCCATCGGCTTGGCCGCATGCAGCCAACAAGTTGAAACTTCGGTTCCTGCCTCTTCAACCGCTGCTTCCGCCACTTCCGCAGAAAAACAAATACAAACACTGACCGGCACAGACGGCAAAGTGAGCATCGTGATTCAGGGCAGCAGCTTTGAGAATGTTTTACAAGACAAAAACGCCTTACCCGAAGGCATTACCGCAGAAGAACTGACGCTGCTCCAGCGCGACAGCAACAGCGACATTACTTTATATGTGGTTAATTTGGGCGCACCCAAAACCGATGCCAAAACCTATTTTGCCAACTTGAAAACGGCTTTGGAATCCACACAAGGTTTAACCGAAGTTCAGGCCGGTGCCGCCACCGACACACGCATGAACTACCGTTTTGCCCAAAACGACAACCAAGGCAATCTGCTGCGTGAAAGCTGCATTTCTATTTACGAAAACAATCTCTACAATGTTTGCGCCAGCAGCCCCACCGCTTCGGCCGAAGCGTTGGCCGCGGTGCTGAAAGAAGTGAACTTGGTTAAATAAAAGATTTTGTGGATATTCACGCTTAAGGCCGTCTGAAAATGTTTGACGCAAACGATATACACATGATGCAAAACGCCCTCGCCCTCGCACGGCAAGGGCGTTTTTCAACATCGCCCAATCCCCGCGTAGGCTGTGTCATTGCCCGCGGCAGCCAAATTGTCGGGCAGGGTTTTCACGTCCGTGCCGGAGAACCTCATGCCGAAGTACATGCCTTAAGGCAGGCCGGCGCCATGGCTCAGGGGGCAACGGCTTATGTTACGCTGGAACCGTGCAGCCATTACGGGCGCACACCGCCTTGTGCCAAAGCATTGATCGAATCGGGCGTATCGCGCGTGGTGGCTGCCATGACCGATCCCAACCCTCTGGTGGCGGGCAAAGGCTTGGCGATGCTGGAAGCGGCAGGCATCCGCACCCAAAGCGGTCTGCTTGAACACGAAGCCCGCGAATTGAACCGCGGCTTTCTTTCGCGCATCGAACGCGGCCGCCCGTTTGTACGCTTGAAGTGCGCTGCCAGCCTAGACGGCAAAACGGCGCTTTCAGACGGCTGCAGCCAATGGATTACCGGTAAAGAAGCCCGTGCCGACGTTCAGATATTGCGTGCCGAAAGCTGTGCGGTGATGAGCGGCATCGGCACGGTATTGGCCGACAACCCATTGCTCAATGTGCGTAACTTTCCCACTTTGCGCCAACCTGCCCGCGTCATACTCGACAGCCGCCTGCAAACACCTCTCGACAGCCGAGTGATACAAGATGCCGGCAGCCCCACTCTGATTGCTACCTTATCCAAAGATGAAACTTTATTACAAAAATACACAAACCACCCACATGTGCAAATACTGAGGCCGTCTGAACAAAACGGCCGCATCGACCTGAATCATCTATTGACATTATTGGCGCAACAAGGCTACGGCGAGGTGATGGTGGAAGCAGGCGCAACGCTGGCCGGTGCTTTTTTAGAAGCAGATTTGGCAGATGAAATCGTGCTGTATCAAGCACCTAAGATATTAGGCAATTCGGCACGCGGCCTGTTTGAATTGAAAGAGCATGCCCGAGTGCTCAATGAAGAAAGCGCGTGGAAAATCATTCAAACCGAAAATATCGGCAGCGATATAAAAATTACTTTGAAAAAGTAACCTATATTATTGTAAATAATTTAAAATATAAATTCATACGGCACAAGCTTACCATCTGCATGAAAATTTTTGTAAACCGAATATGTGTTCGTGTTTTTTCGGCCGATTATCCCAAACGATAAAAAGACAGGCGCATATTGATTGCTGCCCGTTTTTAAGCATATTTATCACTATTTTATTCAAGTATTTATTTCTTCATTATTCTCCCGCCCGACTTTATATAGGCGGGAGATTATTTTTATCTGCTTTTTAATTGTTGCCAATCGGCGTATGTGCGTTTGTTGGTGTTATGTAAACTTGGGATACCGTTAAAACGCGGCGTGAAACCGATTAAATTTAATTTAGTCTCAATAAACAATATTTATGGCTTTAAATATTTTTCCGCCTGACATGCAAAAACAGGCTTTACCGTCCGGCAACGCATACCGGCAAACACCGGAGCCTATACAGAACCGATTCTGTTAACGCTGCGGTAGAGCGGAGCTTGCCGCACAACTTAGGTTGACGGGCTATACATCAATCATAATTGTCATTGCTATCTATACTAAACAGAGAATATTCCATGAAAAATACCGCCATTCAGAAATTCGCCGATAAAACTGCCAAAATCGGTATCGTGGGTTTAGGCTATGTCGGCCTGCCGCTGATGTTGCGTTATGTCGACATCGGCTTTCATGTGCTGGGCTTCGATATTGATGCCGAAAAAGTAGAAAAACTCAATAAAGGGCAAAGCTATATCGAGCATATTCCCTCCGATAAAATTGCGGCGGCAAGCCAAAATCTGTTTGAGGCTACCACTGATTTTTCGCGTATCGGAGAGGCCGATGCCGTGATTCTGTGCGTGCCGACCCCGCTCAACAAATACCGCGAACCGGACATGAGCTTTGTTATAGACACCACCGATGCGGTGAAACCCTATTTGCGTGCCGGTCAGGTATTGTCTTTGGAATCTACCACTTATCCCGGCACCACCGAAGAAGAACTGCTGCCGCGCATGGAAGAAGGCGGCCTGAAAGTGGGCGAAAACGTATTCTTGGTGTATTCGCCGGAACGCGAAGACCCGGGCAACCCCGATTTTGAAACCCGCACCATTCCGAAAGTGATCGGCGGCCACACGCCCGCCTGTTTGGAAGTGGGTATTGCACTTTACCAACCCGCCATCGACAAAGTGGTGCCGGTCAGCTCCACCAAAGCGGCCGAATTAACGAAACTGCTGGAAAACATCCACCGCGCCGTGAACATCGGTTTGGTTAACGAAATGAAAATCGTAGCGGACAAAATGGACATCGACATCCACGAAGTGATTGATGCCGCCGCCACCAAACCGTTCGGCTTCGTTGCCTATTACCCCGGCCCGGGCTTGGGCGGCCACTGCATTCCCATCGATCCGTTCTATCTCACTTGGAAAGCCCGCGAATACGGCGTGAACACCCGCTTTATCGAACTGGCCGGCGAAGTCAATTCTTCTATGCCCGAATATGTGGTTAACAAAACCATGCTGGCCTTAAACGACCACAACCGCTCCATCAAAGGCAGCAAGGTGCTGGTTTTGGGCATCGCCTACAAGAAAAACGTGGACGATATGCGCGAAAGCCCCTCGGTGGAAGTGATGGAACTGTTGCGCGACTTAGGCGCGGAAGTGGCCTACACCGACCCGCATGTGCCGGTATTCCCGAAAATGCGCGAACATAAATTCGATTTGAAGAGCGAACCGTTTACCGCCGAAAACATCGCCCGTTTCGACTGCGTGGTGCTGACCACCGACCACGACAAATTCGATTACGACCTGCTCAAGCAGCACGCCAAGCTGATTATCGACACCCGCGGAAAATTCCAAGGCAAATTCAGCAACATCGTTAAAGCATAAGCGGGGCCGTCTGAAAATGTTTGAAACCATCAAAGGGCGCAAAATCAAATTTGCGTTAGTAGGTTGCGGCCGTATTTCCAACAACCACTTCGGTTCTTTTGAAGCGTTAAGCGACGATTGCGAAGTGGTGGCGGTGTGCGACAGCAACCCGGCGGCACTGGAAGCGGCGGTAAAACGCACCGGAGCGCAAGGCTATGCTTCCTATACCGAAATGCTTGCCGGCACCGATGCCGACATTATCGTGCTCACCACGCCCTCCGGCCTGCATCCCGACCAAGCCGTGCAGGCTTTTGAAGCGGGTTTTCATGTGGTTACCGAAAAACCGATGGCCACCCGTCTCCACGACGGCGAGCGCATGGTCAAAGCGGCCGACAAAGCCGGCAAACGCCTGTTTGTAGTGAAACAAAACCGCTTGAACGCCACTTTGCAGATGCTCAAACGCGCCGTAACCGAAAAACGCTTCGGCAAAATCTGCATGGTGCATTTGAATGTATTTTGGACGCGCCCGCAGTCTTACTACGACCAAGGCGGCGGTTGGCGCGGCACTTGGGAGCTGGACGGCGGTGCGTTTATGAATCAGGCCAGCCATTATGTCGATTTGATGGAATGGCTCATCGGCCCGGTGCAAGACGTGCAGGCGATGATTTCCACCCACCGCGACATCGAAGCCGAAGACACCGGCGTGATGAACATCCGCTGGCGGAACGGCGCACTCGGCTCGATGGCCGTAACCATGTGCACTTACCCGAAAAACCTCGAAGGCTCGATTACCATTTTGGGCGAAACCGGCACGGTGCGCATCGGCGGCATGGCGGTGAACGAAATTCAGGAATGGAACTTTGCCGATTCGCGCGATTACGACCAGCAAGTGAAAACCGCCAACTACGAAACCACCTCGGTTTACGGTTTCGGCCATCCGCTCTATTACCGCAATGTGATCGACGTGATGCGCGGCGAAGCCGAACCGATTACCGACGGCCGCGAAGGATTGAAATCGCTGGAGCTGCTGATTGCCGCCTATCTCTCCGCCCGCGACAACAAAACCGTATCGCTGCCTTTGGTTTACTGATAAAGGCCGTCTGAAATGAAGATTGCAGTAGCAGGCGCAGGCATAGTCGGAGCGTGTACCGCTTGGGCTGCGGCACGGCGCGGACACAGCGTGGTACTGTTCGAACAGCATACCGCCATGGCCCACACCAGCCGATCGTCTTCCAAGCTGCTGCACGGCGGGTTGCGCTATCTCGAAACCGGCCAGTTTGCGCTGGTTAAAAAAGCCCTGCACGCCCGCCGCTTTTGGCTGGAACAGGCTCCGCACCTGTGCAGGCCGTTGGAGCTGCTGTTCCCGATTTACGCAGGCACGCTCCGCCCGAAATGGCAAATCGGCATCGGCACCAAACTCTACGATTTTCTTGCTGCTGGCAGCGGCTTTCCCCGCAGTTCGTGGCTGAATAAAACGGAAGTGCTGAACCGCTGCCCCGCCCTGCTTTCAGACGGCCTCAAGGGTGCGTTTTCCTTTTACGATGCCCAAATGGACGATTTCGAACTGGGGCAATGGGTGGTCGGCCAATGCCGTGACTTGGGCGTGGAAGTGGTCGAACACCGCAAAATCGAAACTTTCGACAGCCTCGCCGGTTTCGACCGCATCGTCAACGCCACCGGCCCGTGGGCGATGGAACTGCGCGCACAACAAGGCGGCTCTCCCGCCTATACTATCGATTGGGTGCGCGGCAGCCATATCTTTACCGACCGCGAATGCACGCAGGCTTTGATGCTGCCGATTCCGCAGGGAAAACGGATTTTCTTCGTGCTGCCTTATCAGGGCAAAACCTTAATCGGCACCACCGAAGTCCGCCAAGACCACCCCGAAGCGGAGAGGCCGTCTGAAGAAGAAACCGATTATCTGCTGGCCGCCTACAATGCCTATCACAGCGAAACGCTCACGGCAGAAGACATCAGCGGCAGCTTTTCCGGCGTGCGCCCTTTGTTGAAAAGTGCCGCCAATCCCAGCGATGCCTCCCGCGAATGGGCGTTCGAGCGTGTGGGCAATGTGCTGCACATCTACGGCGGCAAATGGACGACCGCACAAATACAGGGCGAAGCCGCTTTGGAGGAATTATTGAAATGACCGACTACACCGTACACCCATCCGCCATCGTTGACGACGGCGCACAAATCGGCGCGGGCAGCCGCATCTGGCATTTCGTGCATATCTGCGGCGGAGCCGTTATCGGCAAAAACTGCTCGTTCGGGCAAAATGTTTTTGTGGGCAACCGCGTAACCATCGGCGACAACTGCAAAATCCAAAACAACGTATCCGTGTACGACAACGTGCATCTCGAAGAAGGCGTATTCTGCGGCCCCAGCATGGTGTTTACCAATGTGTACAACCCGCGTTCGCTGATCGAGCGCAAAAGCGAATACCGCGACACGCTGGTTAAAAAAGGCGCGACTTTGGGCGCAAACTGCACCATCGTGTGCGGCATTACCATCGGCCGTTTCGCCTTTATCGGCGCAGGCGCGGTGGTGAACAAAGACGTGCCCGACTACGCCCTGATGGTCGGCGTGCCCGCCCGCCAAATCGGTTGGATGAGCGAATACGGCGAACAGCTTAACCTGCCGCTGCAAGGCAACGGTCGCGCCGTTTGTTCGCACACCGGAGCGGTGTACACGCTTTCAGACGGCCTCTTAAGCAAATCAGAATAATATTAAGGAAACCCTCATGCAATTTATCGACCTCGCCGCCCAACAAGCCCGCATCAAAGACCAAATCGACGCCAACATCCAAAAAGTGCTGGCACACGGCGCATACATCCTCGGCCCCGAAGTCGCCGAATTGGAAGAAAAACTCGCCGCCTACTGCGGTGCACAATACTGTATCAGCGTTGCCAACGGTACTGACGCGCTGCAAATCGCGCTGATGGCATTGGGCGTGGGCGCAGGCGACGAAGTGATTACCCCCGGCTTTACCTACATCGCCACCGCCGAAACCGTGGCCCTGCTCGGTGCCAAACCCGTATATGTCGATATCGACGAGAAAACCTACAATATCGACCCCGCCCAAATCGAAGCGGCCATCACCGACAAAACCAAAGCCGTCATTCCCGTATCGCTCTACGGCCAATGCGCCGATTACGACGCCATTAACGCCATCGCCGCCAAACACAAGCTGCCGGTGATTGAAGATGCCGCCCAAAGTTTCGGTGCCACCTACAAAGGCAGAAAATCGGGCAACTTAACCACCATCGCCTGCACCAGCTTTTTCCCCAGCAAACCTCTGGGCTGCTACGGCGACGGCGGAGCGGTTTTCACCAACGATGAAACGCTGGCCACCGTTATCCGACAGATTGCCCGCCACGGCCAAGACCGCCGCTATCATCATATCCGCGTGGGCGTAAACAGCCGTTTAGACACGCTGCAAGCCGCCATCCTGCTGCCCAAGCTGGCGATTTTTGAAGAAGAAATGCAGTTGCGCCAGCAAGTTGCCGCCATGTATGCCGAAGCCCTGCAAGATACGGGCATTGCCGTGCCGTTTATCGAAGCGCACAACCGCAGCGCGTATGCCCAATACACCATCCGCGTGAAAAACCGCGATGCCGTTCAGACGGCCTTGAAAGAAGCGGGCATTCCCACCGCCGTGCATTACCCGATTCCGCTGAACAAACAGCCAGCCGTCGCCAGCGATGCCGTGCTGCCGGTGGGCGACTTGGTGGCGCAGGAAGTGATGAGCCTGCCGATGCACCCGTATATGACGCACAAGCAAGTGCGGCAGGTGGCAGACGCACTCAAAGCCACCCTTTGACTGTTTTTCTTTTCAGACGGCCTCTCCGCTGTGTGGGAGGCCGTCTGAAAACATATTCGTATGAACATAAAAAAACTTTTAGGTTACGCACTCGGCCCGCTGGGCAGTGCCGCCATCGGCATCATTTCGCTGCCGCTGATTTCATGGTATTTCCCCGCCGAAGACATCGGCCGCATCGTGCTGCTGCAAACCGTGTCGGCACTCACGCTCACGCTGATGGGCTTGGGCTTGGATCAATCTTATATCCGCGAATACCATGCGGCCGAAAACAAAGCGGCGTTGTTTAAAGCCGTGATTGCGCTGCCGGTTGCACTCACCGCATTGTTTGCCGCCGCCATCGGCTTGTGGCGGTTATCGTGGCCGTCTGAAAAAGTGTTCGACATCAACAGCAGCACCTTGGGGCTGTTGTGCCTGCTTTTTTTCGGCGCATCGTTGCTGTCGCGCTATTTCGCGTTGATTTTGCGGATGAAAGAACGCTCGTTTGCCTTTTCGTTCAGCCAGCTCACACCCAAAGTGCTGATTTTGCTGTTGGTATTGGTATATGTGGCGGCGGGCTTGCCTAAAGACACTTTCACGCTGGTGGCGGCTTATGTGGCGGCGCAAGTGCTTACCGTAGGCGTGCTGGCCGCCCAAACACGCGGCGAATTGGCCGCTGCCGCCCGTGCGCCGTTTTCCGCACCGCTGCTGAAAGAAAGCCTGCATTACGGCGTGCCGCTGGCTTTGGGCGGGTTGGCGTATTGGGGTTTTACTTCGATAGACCGCTTTCTGCTCAAGTCGTTAGGCGGCTTGTCGGAGCTGGGGGTTTACTCGATGGCCGTCAGTTTTGGAGCAATTGCTTTAATCTTTCAGAATATTTTTTCGGTTATTTGGGCACCGATGGTATTTAAATGGGTCAAAGAAAATATCCATTTGGATAAAATCGGCGGCATCACCGAATCCATGACCGATCTGATTGCCGCTTTGATCTGCATCGTAGGCATCTGCTCGCCGATGGTCACCTGGATACTGCCGGAAAAATACGCACCGGTGCAGTTTATCCTGCTGTCGAGCATGCTGTTTCCGCTGCTCTACACGCTTACCGAAGTAACGGGCATCGGCATCAACGTGAGCAAGAAAACGTGGCTGATTACCGTGTTTTCGCTCGTTGCCCTGCTGTGCAACCTGAGCCTACTCTACTGGCTCGTTCCCCTGCTCGGTGCGCGGGGTGCGGCAATGGCGACCGCCGTATCGTTTTGGGTGTTTTCGGTGTTGAAGTCGGAAGCGTCGATACGCCTGTGGCTGCCGCTGCCGCGCGCCAAAATTTACGGCGGCACGGCACTGTGCCTCGCCGTATGCTTGGCCTACACCTACTTGGGCAACAGCCGCAACTACTACTTTTTCGCCCTGCTGTGGCTGGCGGTATTGGTGCTTCTGTATTTCAAACACCGCACCGCCCTGCATCAGGCCGCCGCGCAGATAAAAGGCCGTCTGAAACGCTCTGCCGCTTAAGCCGAACCGTTTTGCCGGCCGCCACGCTTACTTACGGTCAAATAAGATAAATAGAAACCTTGCAACACCCGCCGCTCGGCACAGGTTTCAAATAATAAGGCAACGCAGTATGCATGTTTTGATTATTCCATCTTGGTATCCGTCTTCGCCCGACGACATCAACGGCATTTTTTTCCGCCAGCAGGCTCAGGCTTTGCACCGGGCCGGCGTGCAGGTGGGCGTTATTGCCCCCGTGTTCCGTTCGATGCGCGGCGAACCCAAAACCATTTTTACCGGCGGCTACGGGCCACGCTACCATCTCGACGGGGGGATTCCCACCTACCTGCATGAAAGCATGTATTTCTTTCCGCGCACACCCATCGACCGCCACCGCTGGCTCAAGGCCGGCATGGGTTTGTTCCGCCGGTATGTGCGCGAACACGGCCTGCCCGACATCCTGCACGCCCACAGCATGAACTACGGCGGCATTCTCGCCCGTCAGATTCAGACGGCCACGGGGATTCCTTATGTGATTACCGAACACAGCTCCACCTATGCCCGCAAACTCGTGCGCCCGTGGCAACGCAGCGCGATGCAGCAGGCGGCGCAGCACTGTGCCTCGCGCATTGCCGTCAGCCGCGATTTCTGCCGTCTGCTCGAAAACGAATATCACGGCTTGGATTGGCAATACATTCCCAATATCCTGCCTGCCAAGTTTTTCGAATCTTTCCATCCGGCCGACAAACCCGAAAATCCGGACTTCACTTTCTGCTCGGTCGCCCACCTGAACTACAACAAAGGCTACGACATCCTGCTGCCCGCATTTGCCGAAGCATTGAAGAAACACCCCCGTATCAAACTGAAAATCGGCGGCAGCGGTTTAGCCGACGCACAACTGCACAAACTCACCGAAGACTTGGGCATAGGCCACGCCGTTACGTTTTTGGGCAGGCTGCAAAACGAAGCCGTGCTCGAACTGATGCGCAGCAGCGATGCTTTTGTGCTGGCCAGCCGCCACGAAACCTTCGGCATCGTCTTTATCGAAGCGCTTTCGCAAGGTCTGCCGGTGGTAGCCACCCGCTGCGGCGGCCCCAACTCGATTATCACGCCCGAAAACGGCCTGCTGGTGCCGACCGAAAACCGGCAAGCCCTAACCGAAGCCTTGATTTCGCTTTATGAAAACCGCCACCGCTACGATGCCGCCGCACTGCGCCGCAACTGCTTGGAAGAATTCGGCGAACACAGCGTCATCGGGCAGATAACCGAACAATACCGCCGCGTTCTCCACGCGCACGCAAACGGGGAGCAGGCATGAAAATCAAAAATATCAACCTGTATATCCTGCTGGTTTTCGGCATGTTGGGGGCTTATATGGTCGGCCCTTCCTTATCTTATAAATTCGGCATACAGCGTATCGACAACTTTCTGACCATTCTGTTTATCGCCTCCACGCTGATGATCGGTGCGCTCGAGAGCAAACGCTTTCCGCCCCCCGTTGCCCTGCTGCTGCTCTGCTTAACCGTGATGACGGCTTGGAGCGCGCTGCACTTGGGCATTTCTTCCATCAGCGGCTCGCAGTTTATCGATTTGATGTTTTTTATTTCGATTCCCTGCTTTTTTTATCTGCTTTATCTGATTATTTCGCGCTCGGAGCAGCCTTTGCGGTTTGTGCGGCGTTTGATTCTGTTTTTTGCGGCCTTTATCTGCATTCCGCCCTTCATCGAAATCGGCGCGGGCATTCAGTTTGTTACGGCGGCGGAAGAGCTGGCCATTGAAGCCGGCGCGGTTAAAGGGCTGTTTTTCAACCCCAACAACTTGGCCACCACCGCTGTGTGTCTGGCTCCGGCAGTTTTGGTGTTTTTCAATTTCGAGGCACAAAACCGCAAACAGGTGTTAACGGGTTGGGCGCTTTACCTGCTGCTGGGCGTGATTGTGTTCGCCAGCGTATCGCGAACGGCCATCGCCTGTTATGTGCTGCTGACGCTGCTGGTTTTGATGTACCGTAAAAACGGCTTGGCAACGCTGCTGTCGGTTGCGGTGGTTTATTTGGCCTTTGCCATGATTCCGCCTTATGCGATACAGGATTTTCTGCTTTCGTTGAACAGCAACGAATTTTTGGAGCGTTTTTCCAGCCGGATTTATCTGTTTTTATACGATTTCGGCAGCGACAACTCGGTGTCGTCGCGTCAGGAAATCTACAACCATTTCTGGAACCACACCCCCCTGCTCTTTACCGGCTACGGCCCGAAAAACTTTGCCGAATTTTTCGGAGGCCACATCAGCACCAGCTTGGGCTTTGAAAACCCGCACAGTTTTATCATCGAGCTTTATCTCGGCTTCGGTATCGTGTCTCTGCTGGGGTTTCTCGGTTATGTGGCAGGTTATACCGCCGTGTTCGCGTTTGCCAAAGGCATCCCTACCCGGCTGCGCGTTTTTGCGTTGACGGCGATGGCGATATTTTTGATCGGCGGCTTTATCCCTTCATCGATTTTGCGGCTTCCTTTCGTTTGGCTGCCCTGTTTTCTGATTGCGATATATACGGTGTGCGCCAAACCGTTACACATTTTTCAGACGGCCTCACGTCTGAACCCTTACCCTAAAAGCAAATCCATACCAACCATAAAACCAAATCAAAGGCGGGCAACATGAAAATCATTCTGGCAACATCTATGAGCGGCTTGGGCGGCACCGAAAACGCCACCTACCGTTTGGGCAGGCTGCTGTGCGAACGAAACAACCAAGTGATCTTGGCTTCTTCAGACGGCCCTTTGGTCGAAGACTGCCGCCAAGCCGGCATGCAGTGGCACGATATTGATTTCTACAAACAAGGCTTGAAAGGATATTTGTCGGGCATGGCGGCCTTTATGCGCTTGCTGAAGCAGGAAAAACCCGACATCGTGCATTGCCAGATGGCGCGTATCGTGCCTGCCTGCGCCATGGCCGCCAAGCTGGTATCGCCCCGCACCAAAGTGTTTTGGCATGCCCGCGGTCTGGCCGGCGAAACCTACCCCAAAGTGGCCAAAATTTTCAAAAAACTGGGTGTGTATATCATTGCCAACTGCAAGCAGGAACGCGGCAAACTCATCCGCCACGGCTTTCCCGAACACCGCATCACCTATACCTACAACGCCCTGCATAAAGTTGATGAAGTGCCCGAAAAAACGGCCAAAGATTATGTGATGCTCGGCACGCTGTCGCGGCTGGACGATGTACGCTCCGTCGACCGCATGCTAGACATCTTCAAAATGCTTACCGACCGCAACCTGCCCGTGCGCCTGAATATTGCCGGTATCGGCGAAAACATGGAAAAACTCAAAGCCCAAGCGCAACAGCTGGGCATTGCCGACAAAGTGGCCTTTCTCGGCGGCGTGCGCAATCTGACCGAATATTTCAAAGAAGTGGATATTCTCGTGAACACGCCCTATTGCCCCGGCGACAGCTGCGCGGGCGTAGGCAACAACGTATTGGAAGCCGGGCTGTACCACACGCCGGTTATCACTTACGACATGGGCGGGATTTCCGAAATGGTCGTTCACGGCAAAACCGGCTACTGCATTCCTTTAGACGATAAAGAAAGTTTTGCCGACTCGGTAGAAAAACTGGTTTCAAACAAAGAACTTCGGGTTCAAATCGGCCGTGCTCTGAACGAGCATGTGAACAGCTTGTGCTCCGACGACGAAATATACCGCACCACCATGGCGGCCTATGCCATGTGAAACCGACCGGCTCACGGCAAACTCCGGCATAAGCGCACGGCCGGCGGTTTTTAATTTTATTTGCATTGCACGCTGCATTTTTAACACCGCCGTAACAGTCAAACCCTGAATTAAGGGACTATTACCATACCATCGTTACCATGAAGATTATTATTACTACCTCAATGAGCGGGCTGGGCGGCACGGAACATGCCGCTTACCGTTTGGGCAAACTGCTGCTGGATCACGGCCACACCGTTGTTCTGGCCTCTTCAGACGGCCCGCTGGTAAAGGATGCCGAAGCTGCGGGCATGAAATGGTACGACATTGATTTTTACAGCGGCAAAACCGGCTACTTGAAAGGCATGGCGGCTTATGTGTCTATGTTGAAGAAAGAGCAGCCCGACATCGTCCATTGCCAAATGGCGCGTATTGTTCCCGCCTGCGCCGTGGCCGCCAAAATCGCTTCGCCGAAAACCAAAGTTTTTTATCACGCACGGGGGCTGGACCCCGAAACTTATCCCAAAATCGCCAAATTGTTCGACAAACTCGGCGTGTACATCATCGGCAACTGCCGACACGAACGCGACAAACTGATCCGACACGGCTTTCCGCCACAACGCATTGCCTACACCTACAACGCCCTGCCCGCCCGCAGCGGTCGGTTTGAAAAAAAACCGAAAGACGAAGTGGTGCTCGGCACCTTATCGCGCCTGAGCAAAACGCGGGCCGTGCATTTGGTGCTCGACATCACCAAAGCCCTGCTCGACCGCGGCCTGCCGGTGCGCCTGTCGGTTGCGGGCATCGGCGAAGAAACCGACAACCTCAAAGCACAGGCTCAGGCATTGGGCATTGCCGACAAAGTGGATTTTCTCGGCGGCGTGCGCGATTTACCGGCCTATTTTCAAGAAGTGGACATCCTGCTCAACACGCCCGTGCTGATCGGCGACCACGGCGCAGGTGTGGGCAACAACATTTTGGAAGCGGGCTTATACGAAACACCGGTCGTTACCTACGACGGGGCGGGCATTTCGGAAATGGTGGTGGACGGCGAAACCGGCTACTGCGTTCCGCTGGAAGACCAAGCCCGCTTTATTGCCGCCGTTGAAACGCTGGTCAACGACGCCGCCTTACGCAAAACCATGGGCAAAGCTCTTCACGACAGAGTGACCACGCTGTGCTCAGACGAAGAAATCTACCGTACCACCGTTGCCGCCTACCATCTGTAAACACAGGAAACCGTCATGAAAATCGCCATTGTCGCACCTTACTGTTCGCTGCCCGGGGAGCCTAACTTCAACCGCTTCTGGTATTTGGCCGTATTGCTGTCGCAATCACACGATGTTTTGCTACTGACCAGTAACTTCAAACACATGAACAAATCTTTCAGACGGCCTGAAATGGCTGAAGAATCGTCTCAAGGCCGTCTGAAAGTCAAACTGCTCAAAGAGAGCGGTTACACCAAAAACGTTTCCATTGCGCGCGTGCAAAGCCATCACGTTTTGGTTAAAGATTTCGAGCAATGGCTGGAACACTGCCGCCCCGGCGAGTGGGACGTGGTGTATTCCGCCTATCCGCTGATTGCCACCAACATTCTGCTGGGCAAACACAAAGCGCGCTTGGGCTACAAACTGATTATCGACGTGCAGGACGTTTGGCCGGAAGCCTTCTCCGCCGTGATTCCCACGCTGAAAAAAATTCCGCACAACCTGCTGCCTTTTGCCTCACGCGCCAACGCCGCCTATGCGTGTGCCGACGGTTTGGTGGCCGTATCTCAAAGCTATCTCGACCGCGCCAAAGAAGCCAACCCCAACGTGCCGGGCGAAGTGGTATATATCGGCGCAGATTACGACAAGCTCGGCAGTGCACAGCCCAAACATTTCGAGGGCGGCAAAACCCGTTTCTTCTATTTGGGCACGCTCAGTTACAGCTACGACATGGAAACCGTCTGCAAAGGCATACAGCGCCTGGCCGAAGCGGGCGAACAGGTTGAGTTGCACATCATGGGCGGCGGCCCCGATTTAGACAAACTCAAACAATACGAATCCGATTCGATTAAGTTTTACGGTTATATCCCCTATGCCGAGATGATGTCGGTGGCCAAAGGCTGCGACATTGCCGTCAACCCCATTCATTCCTACGCCATGCAGTCGGTAACCAACAAACTCTCCGACTATATGGCATTGGAAAAACCGATACTCAACAGCCAAGTGAGCAGCGAAATCGACGAAATCCTCACCCTGCTGCCTCATGCCAACTACCGTTCGGGCGATGTGAACAGCTTTATTTCCGCCGCCAAACACATTCTCAAGCACAAAGAAGATCCGGTAAACAGCGAAGAAATCGTGCGCCGCTTCAAGCGCGATATCGCCTACCGCAAAATCGTCAACCTGATTGAGCGTCTCGGCCATGAATAACATGAATAAACTGATCAAACGCCTGTTCGATATCGTTGCCTCGGCAGCCGGCCTGATTATTCTTTCGCCCGTGTTGCTGGTTTTGGCGTATTTAATCCGCAAAAATCTCGGCTCGCCGATATTTTTTACCCAAACCCGCCCCGGCAAAGACGGCAAACCGTTCGAGATGGTCAAATTCCGCTCCATGCGCGACGCTTTCGATGCCGACGGCAACCCCTTGCCCGACAGCGAACGGCTTACCCCTTTCGGCAAAAAACTGCGCGCCACCAGTTTGGATGAATTACCTGAGCTTTGGAATGTCTTAAAAGGAGACATGAGCTTGGTAGGCCCCCGTCCGCTGTTGATGAAATACCTGCCGCTGTACAACGATTTCCAATACCGCCGCCACGAAATGAAACCGGGCATTACCGGCTGGGCGCAGGTAAACGGGCGCAACGCGATTTCTTGGGACGAAAAATTTGCTTATGATGTTTGGTACGTCGATAACCAAAGCTTTTGGCTCGATATCAAAATTTTACTGCTGACCGTAAAGAAAGTATTTGTGAGAGAAGGCATTAATGCCGGTGATGATGTTACCATGCCGACTTTTACCGGAAACCATCCCTCAGGGAAACAAGACCATGAAAACCAATAAAAACATTCTTATTTTATCGGCCGGGCGGCGCGTCGAACTGGTGCAGGATTTCAAAACCGAAGCAGCACGCTTTTCAGACGGCATCAAGGTTTTGACCACCGATCTGAACCCCGCCATGTCGGCGGCCTGCCATGTGTCGGACGACACGTTCAGCGTGCCGCCGATTTCGGACGAACGCTATATCGACAGTATTTTCGATATCGCCCGCGCCCAAAACGTAGGGTTGATTATCCCCACCATCGATACCGAACTGCAAAAACTGGCCGATGCTCGCAACCGCTTTGAAGCGGCCGGTATCCATATCATTGTTTCCGATCCCGAACTGATCACCATCTGCCGCGACAAACGCTTTACCGCCGGCCTCTTTAACCGCCACGGCATCGACACCCCCGAAATTTACGACCGCGAAAACCTGACCTTTCCCTGTTTTGCCAAACCTTACGACGGCAGCCGCAGCATCGGCGCGAAATACATCCACTCGGCAGAAGATTTGTCTTACGACCTCTTAACCGACCCCAAAATCATTTTCTGCCGCTACATCGACATTACCAACGAATTTACCGAATTTACCGTTGATCTGTATTACGACCGTTCGGGCCGTCTGAAATGCGCCGTGCCGCGCGAACGCTTGGAAGTACGCACGGGCGAAGTGAGCAAAGGCGCCACCCGCCGCAACCACCTGTATTCGCTCATGACCGAAAAAATGCCGGTATTGGAAGGCGCGCGCGGCTGCATCACCGCCCAGTTTTTCTGCAAAGACAACACCGTTTACGGCATCGAAATCAACCCGCGCTTCGGCGGCGGCTTCCCGCTTACCTATGCGGCGGGCGGCAACTACCCCGGCTGGCTGATCAGCGAATACCTTTACGGCGGCAACATTCCGTTTTTCGACCAATGGCAAAACAATTTAATCATGTTGCGCTACGACGCAAAAATATTGGTGCCGGAGTAACACACACATCATCAGAAAGTATGAAGTAAATGAACAACATCAGACCATCGGAAAGTATTTTGGTCTTGGATTTAGACGATACGCTGTATCCGGAATACGAATACAAAATTTCCGGCATCCGAACCGTGTGCAAGCACATTTCCCTACTCTACCCCGAGCACCGCGCCGACAACCTGATGGCGCAGCTGGACACCTACGGCAACGGCTGGCTCGACAAGCTGTGCCGCCTGTGCGGTTTTAACGAATCGGAAAAACAATCTTTATTGTGGCTGTATCGGACACACACACCGAACTTAACGGCATTTATGCCGTCTGAAGAATTTAAAGATATGCTGAAACCATTTGCCGCCTGCATATTGATTTCAGACGGCCGCAGCCTGACACAGCGTTTGAAGCTGTATGCACTCGGCCTGTTGGAATGCTTCGACGAAATTTTGATATCGGAACCCTGCGATTCGAAAAAGCCCGACGACAAACGTTTCAAACATGTGCAGCAACAGTATTCCGGCCGGCACTACATTTATGTGGGAGACAATATTGCCAAAGATTTCATCACGCCCAACCGTTTGGGCTGGCAAACGATCGGTATCTTGCCCCAAAAACACAGTATCCACCAACATCAGGCAAACCGTTTCGACAACAGCCACCAACCGCACATATGGCTGGCCGGGATAAAAGAACTCCCCGCACTGTTCGCACGATAACAAGCCTTTAACAAGGCGGGATCGCAGACACACGTTTATTTAAAATCAAGGATAAAAAATGACCAAAATTCTCTTTATGGGTCGGAAAAAAGTATCGGCCGGATTATTGGAATTCCTATCCGCGCAAAACAACATCGAGATCGTAGGCGTGCTGACCGACAGCCATCTGCAAGGTTCGCCCACCACGGCCGCCGCCAAACGCTTGGGGCTGCCGCTCTACACTTTCGATACTGCCTTGCAAGCCATGAAAGAAGGTCGTTTGAACTACGATTTGGGTATTTCGGTGCTCTACTGGCGCAAACTGCGCGACGAATTTCTCAGCACGCCCTCTCGCGGCACCATCAATTTCCACCCCGCGCTGCTGCCCGAATACAAAGGCACCGGCGGCTACAATCTGGCGATTATGGACAAGCTTTCCGAATGGGGCATCTCCGCCCACTATATTGACGATTCCATCGACACCGGCGATTTGATCGAAGTGGTGCGCTTTCCGATGGATCCCGACACCGAAACCGCCCAATCGCTCGAACGCCGCTCGATGGAGGTGCTGGAAGGTTTTGCACAACGCCTGATCATGCAGGCCGCAACCAGCGAAACCAAACTGCCAGCCTACCCCAATATCGGCGGCGAATACACCAGCCGTGCCGAGATGGAAGCCATGAAAGAAATCCGCCCCGGCGACGACGTTGACCGAAAAATACGCGCGTTTTGGTTCCCCCCTTACGACGGTGCGTATATTGAAATCGACGGCAAAAAATTCACTCTGGTCAACCGCCGGATTTTAGAAGCCGTCGCCCCCAAAGATTCCACCAGCCTTTTTGCAGGACAAGCCGATGCTTAATACTTCTATTGCCCCGTGGCCTTCTTTTACCCAAGAAGAAGCCGATGCCGTATCCCGTGTGTTGCTGTCCAACAAAGTCAATTATTGGACGGGCACGGAATGCCGTGAGTTTGAAAAAGAATTTGCCGCCTTTGCCGGCACACAATACGCTGTTGCGCTCGGTAACGGCACGCTCGCTTTAGACGTTGCCTTGAAAGCCATGGGTATCGGCGCGGGCGACGATGTGATTGTGACCTCGCGCACGTTTTTGGCTTCCGCCTCCTCCATCGTGACCGCCGGTGCCAACCCCGTGTTTGCCGACATGGATTTAAACAGCCAAAACATTTCCGCCGAAACCATTCAGACGGCCTTAACTCCGAATACCAAAGCGATTATCGTAGTGCATTTGGCCGGTATGCCCGCTGAAATGGACGCTATTATGGACTTGGCCGACAAGCACAATCTGTGGGTGATCGAAGACTGCGCCCAAGCGCACGGTGCGAAATACAAAGGCAAACCGGTCGGCTCCATCGGTCATATCGGCGCATGGTCGTTCTGCCAAGACAAAATCATGACTACCGGCGGCGAAGGCGGCATGGTTACCACCAACGATAAAGAGCTGTGGTCGAAAATGTGGTCGTATAAAGACCACGGCAAAAGCTACGATGCCGTGTACAACCGCCAACACCCGCCCGGCTTCCGGTGGCTGCACGAAAGTTTCGGCACCAACTGGCGCATGATGGAAATGCAGGCTGTTATCGGACGCATCCAACTCAAACGTATGCCGGAATGGACGGCCAAACGCCAAGCCAACGCCGCCCGACTGGAGGCCGTCTTAAAAAACTTCGGCAGCATCCGTTTGGTGAACGTTCCCGACTACATCGAACACGCGCAATACAAATTCTATGCATTCGTGAAACCCGAAAACCTGAAAGCAGGCTGGAGCCGCGACCGCATCGTCGAAGAATTAGGCGCGCGCAAAGTGCCGTGCTACCAGGGCAGCTGCTCGGAGGTGTATTTGGAAAAAGCTTTCGACAACACGCCGTGGCGGCCGAAAGAGCGTTTGAAAAACGCGGTGGAATTGGGCGACACCAGCCTGATGTTTTTGGTGCACCCGACCATCACGCCCGAAGAAATGGATTTCTGCTGCCGCCATATCGAAGAAGTGCTGAAAGAGGCCACGGCGTAAAGCCTGCCTTTTCAGACGGCCTGAACAATACGGCCGGCGCATGGCGCACACGATAAAGCAAACAAAGAAAAACAAAAAATAAATACTTTTTCAGACGGCCGTTTACCCGGCCCGAGGCCGTCTGAATCTGCCGCACACGAACACACAACAACAATAAATAACAACACCGGAAAACAGATATGAATTTGGAAGCCTTACTATCGTTGCCCCGCAACGTTAAAAAAGCCTGTTTCATCATTCACGATATGTTGGTGATATTCGTGTCATTTTGGTTTGCCCAAAGCCTGAAAGCGAGCTACGACGGCGAATGGGCAAATGCCGCCAACTGGCTGGCGTTTGCCGCCACGGCGGTGCTGACCATCGTATTGTTCGTCAAACTGGGTTTATACCGCGCCGTTACGCGTTATGTGAGCACCCGCATTCTCAGCACGGCGGTATTCGGCTGCATGCTCTCGGCGGTGTTTTTTCTGTTCAGCGTATTGATTTTCGAGCAACGCCTGCGGCTTGCGCTGCCGGTGGTTTATTTTTTGATGCTGGTGGTGTTGGTAACCAGCTCGCGCATTATTTTAAAATCGATTCTTTCCGACCGCCGCCACCGCAAGCAAATGGCACCGGTGATTATCTACGGCGCAGGCCAGTCGGGCAGGCAGCTTCTCGAAGCCATCAAACAGGTTAACGAATACAACGCCGTGGCTTTTGTTGACGACAATTCCGCCATCCAACACACCACCATTTACGACCTGCCCGTTTACAGGCCGTCTGAACTCGAAGACCTCATCAAACGCTACGGCGTCGAAAAAATCCTGTTGGCGATACCGAGTGCTTCCCAAGAACAACGCAAACTCATCATCGAACGCCTCAAATGCCTGCAATGCGAAGTGTTGTCGATTCCGGGCATGAAAGACTTGGTAGACGGCAAAATCAGCGTCAGCTCGCTGAAAAAAGTATCCGTTATCGACCTGCTCGGCCGCGATCCCGTTGCCCCCCGCCCCGAATTGATGAGTGCCGACATTTCCGGCAAAGTCGTTTTGGTCACCGGCGCGGGCGGCTCCATCGGTTCCGAACTGTGCCGCCAGATTATCCGCTACCGTCCGGCCAAACTGCTTTTGTTTGAACTGTCGGAATTTTCGCTGTACAGCATCGATAAAGAGCTGCGCGAATTTCAGACGGCCTCCGGCATGGATATCGAAGTCGTACCGCTTTTGGGTTCGGTTCAACACCGCAAACGCCTGTTCAGCATCATGGAAGCCTACGGCGTGCAAACCGTGTATCACGCCGCCGCTTACAAGCATGTGCCGATGGTGGAATTCAACACCATCGAAGGCGTGCGCAACAATGTGTACGGCACGCTTTTCTGCGCGCAAGCCGCCGTAGATGCCGGCGTAGAAACGTTTGTATTGATTTCCACCGATAAGGCCGTGCGCCCCACCAACACCATGGGAGCGAGCAAACGCATGGCCGAACTGTGCCTTCAGGCTCTGGCTGCCGAAGCCGGCCAAAAAACCCGTTTCTGCATGGTGCGCTTCGGCAACGTGCTCGGCTCGTCGGGCTCCGTGGTGCCCGTTTTTGAAAAACAGATTGCCGCAGGCGGCCCGATTACCCTCACCCATCAAGACATCACCCGCTACTTCATGACCATTCCCGAAGCCGCCCAGCTGGTGATTCAGGCCGGAGCAATGGGCAAAGGCGGCGACGTGTTCGTGCTCGACATGGGCGAATCGGTGCGGATTATCGATTTGGCCAAGCAGATGATCCGCCTGAGCGGCTTGGAAGTGAAAGACGAAAACCACCCCGACGGCGACATCGAAATCAAAGTAACCGGCCTGCGCCCGGGCGAAAAATTATACGAAGAGCTGTTAATCGGCGAAGAGGTTCAACAAACCGGCCACCCCCGCATCATGACCGCCAACGAAGTCATGCTGCCGTGGGATGCCCTGTCCGACATTCTCACCCGTATGGATACGGCATGCCGCGAAATGAACCAAATGGCCCTCAGACAACTCTTATTGGAAGCACCAACCGGTTTTGCGCCCAAAGACGACATCTGCGATTTGGTTTGGCTGCAAAACCGGCAGGCTGTCTGAAACCCCATACCGTTCAGACGGCCTTCCGCCACACCCGAAAAGGACAAACCGTGAAGACAACACTCACTGTAATCAGCTTCTCGCTGCTGGCCTTAACCGCCGGCTGCACCGTCGTACCCGGCTCCGGCCTGCCCACGCGCAACAAAACGGTGGTGTACGACCACAACGAAAGCAAACAAGATACCGTATTAGACAGCCGCATCAATATCTATCCGATTACGCCGGGTCTGATCGACCGCATGCAGGAACGCCGCCGCGGCGCACTGAGCAACCCCGCGCTCGAACGCCAAAAATCCGGCTACCGCTACCGCGTGGGCAGCGGCGACGTGCTGAACGTGATGGTTTGGCACCACCCCGACCTGAACACCCCCACGCCTTCCGGCACGCAAACCGAAAGCAAACAAGTGAGCAACGGCGTATGGGTTGACGAAGCCGGTTATCTTTCCTACCCGCTGGCCGGCAGAATCTACGCCCGCGGCAAAACCCTGCCCGAACTGCAAAACATCCTTACCGGCCGTCTGAAACGCTACATCAAAAACCCGCAGGTATCCCTAACCGTAACCGAATTCCGCTCGCAGCGCGTTTCCGTATCCGGCGCAGTCGGCAAACCCGGCCAATTTCCGATTACCAACGTACCGCTGACGCTGCTTGACGTAATCGACCAAGCCGGCGGCGCGGCAGAAAACGCCGACACCAACAACATCAGATGGACGAAAGACGGCATAGAACGCACCATCTCGCTGCAAGACATCCGCCAACACGGCGACTTGTCGCAAAACCTGCTGTTAAGCGGCGGCGACATCGTGTATGTGCCCACCACCGACAACAGCAGAGTGCATGTGATGGGCGAAGTCGGCAAACAAACCTCCCTGCGCATGGGCAGCTACGGCCTGACCCTCACGCAGGCACTGGGCGACGCGGGCGGCATCAACCAAGTAACGGCCAACGCATCCGGCGTATTCGTGATCCGCAACGTGCCCGAAGATCGAGCCAAACCGATACACGTTTACCAACTCAACCTGAAAGACGCATCGGCCTACGCATTGGCCAACCGCTTCAAACTGCGTGCCGATGACGTTGTTTATGTAACTGCCGCACCGGTATCGCGTTGGAACCGCGTAGTTTCCCAAGTAACCAACTCCGTTTCCAACATTACCTCCCTGAACAGCTCCTTCAACTGATGCCGGCCGCAAAGCCCCAGAAGCGACGCGAGATGTTTAACAAGATTTTAATCGTCTGTATCGGCAACATCTGCCGCTCGCCCACGGCGGAGCGGCTGTTGCAGAAAAAAATGCCCCACCTGCAGATATCCTCCGCAGGTTTGAAGGCTCTGGCAGGCAAAGACGCCGATCTGCAAGCCATACGCACGGCGCTGCGGCACGGCCTCATCATTGCCGGACACACCGCCCGCCAGCTTACCCCCGCCATGTGCGGGGAAGCCGATTTGATATTGGTGATGGAACCGCAGCACATCGACATGGTTGCCGACGTACTGCCTTCCGCCCGAAGCAAAACCATGCTGTTCGCCCAATGGCTGCCGCAAAAAAGCATACCCGACCCCTATATGCAAACCGAGGCGTTTTTTGAAACGGTTTACCGGAAACTGGAAGAAGCCGCCGAACAATGGGCATACAAACTGACCGTCAGACCGTAAACCCTCCCCGGTAAAAAATGAGAAGGAAAACCCGACAATGCCAACACCATACCCGCCCAACCTCCAACAAAAAAACAGCAGCGGTGAAATCGACGTAGGCCTGCAGCTGCGCAACTTGCTCAACTACAAATACCCGATTGCCATCGCAGTGGTTGCCGGCGGCCTTTTGGGTGCCGTTTACAGCCTGTCGGTTACGCCCGTGTACCGTGCCGACGCCATGCTGGAAGTAGAAACCAAGCAAAACCAGATTCTTACCGAAATCAACAACATGCTGACTTCGTCGGATTCACCCACATCCGAAGCCGAATTGGAATTACTGCAATCGCGGCTGGTGCTCGGCAAAACCGTCGACGACCTTCAGCTCGACCAAACCGTCGAACCCAAATACCTGCCCGTATTCGGGCGGCTGGTGCACAACCTCAGAAGCGACATCGAACCCGAGCTGAAAATCCATACCTTCACCGTAGATGAAGAATGGCGCAACAAACCGTTTATCATCACCGCCAAGAGCAAAAAACTCTATTCCGTAGAGCTGCCCAACGGCCGCATCATGGAAGGCAAAGTCGGACAACCGCTTAAAATCAACGGGCAAACCGTTTTGCAAATCAATCAGATTTTGTCCGAACCCGGTCAGCGTTTCATTCTGACCAAACACTCGCGCCTCAACGCCATCGAACAGATTAAAGAAAACCTGACCGTATCCAGCAAAGGCAAAACCAGCCCCATCATCAACTTGGCATACAAAGGCACCGAACCGGAAAAAATCACCACCATTCTGAACAGCATTGCCGACAACTACGTCAGCCAAAACATCAACCGCGACGTTCAGGTGGCCGCCAGCGGTTTGGCCTTTATCTCCGAAGAGTTGCCGCGCCTGCAAGCCACTTTGCAGGAAGCGGAAAACAAATTAAACGAATACCGTAAAAAAAGCGGCTCGCTCGACATTCCCGTCGAATCCAAAGGCGCCTTGGAAAGCCTGATCAACATCGAAACCCAGATTACCAACCTGCGCACCGAAGAAGCCGGCTTAGCGGAACTCTACACCCCCGAACACCCCAACTATAAAGCCGTGCTCGACAAACTGGCCGTGTTGGAAAAAGCCAAAAGAAAAATCAACCAGCAAATTGCCGACCTGCCCAACACCCAGCAGGAAGTGATCCGCCTCACCCGCGACGTAGAAACCAACCAAAACACCTACACGCAACTGCTGACCAAGCAGCAAGAGCTGAACATCATGAAAGCCAGTGCGCAAGGTAACGTGTGGATTGTCGATTACGCCGACAAACCCGAGAAACCCGTTGCCCCGCGTAAAGCCGTGATTACCCTGCTTTCCGCCATCAGCGCCGGCGTATTGACCGCTGCTTGGTATCTGCTGCGTTCCGTGATGCGTCATGGCCTCAATAAGCCCGAAGACATCGAAACGCTCGGCTTGGATGTTGCCGCCATCATCCCCTTCTCCAGAGCACAGCAGAAGCGCGACACATTGGGCAGCAAAATCAAAAAAGGGTTGTCTTCCGCCAAACGCCTCGGCTATCTGCTCAGCACCGAAGCACCGACCGACGCCGCCATCGAAGCCTTGCGTGCCTTGCGTACCAATATTTATTTCTCGATGAACGACGCCAAAAACAATCTGCTGATGCTGACCAGCCCCGCTCCCGGCTCAGGCAAATCGTTCATCGCCGCCAACCTCGCCGCCATCATGGCGCAATCGGGTAAAAAAATCCTGCTGATCGACGGCGATATGCGCAAAGGCTACCTCGACGAATATTTCGATGCCGACCCTGAAAACGGCCTATCGGACATTCTCGAAGGCAAACTCTCACCCGGCCAAGCCGTGCAAGAGACTTCCGTGCCGAACTTGAGCTTTATCAGCCACGGCACCCTGCCCGAAAACCCGTCCGAACTCCTGCTTGACGGCCGTCTGAATACCCTGCTCAGCCGCGCCCGCCAGCGTTACGACTATGTGATTATCGACACCCCGCCGGTGTTGTCGGTTACCGATGCCAACATTGTCGGCCAGCAGGCAGGCATTACCCTGATGGTTACGCGATACGACAAAACCTCTGCCCACGAACTCGACCTCAGCGTCAACCGCTTGCAGCAAAGCAACGTCGAAGTACACGGCATAATCCTCAACGGCATGAAGAGCGACTCGCCCAACGGCTACGGCTATTACACTTCTTACAACTACAAGAAAGTGTAAACCCGCCGTATTGAACCGCCGCATCATGTATCAAAAGAAGGCCGTCTGAAAACCATGTTTTCAGACGGCCTTCCCACAACATCCACTTTATAGATAGTCAATCAACTTAAAAATAGTACATCCGTCATACTCGGTTCAACCCGAATATGACGGTTTTGTTATCAAAATTAAGTAGATTGATTATATAGAACCCAAAATACAGCCGGACTGTAGCAAAAATGTATTGCTTTATTATCTCAAATTCTCAATTTTATTTAATTTATTGATAATCATTACTAATTTTATTAAAATTCTATTCATACAAGAAAAAGAGTATTTACGCGCCATATCTTTCATACGGCAGTCCATTTGATATTTTTTATTCTGCGCGGTTATGTCTCTCACCAACCAACACATTTATATCAATCCACCAACCTCGAACAGAGACGGAGACAAAAATGAAATTCAAGCACCTTCCTTTAACCGCGGCAGTATTAGGCGCATTATGGTCTATCCCGTCATTGGCAGATACCGCCCAAACCCAAGACATTTCTTCCAATGTAAATTTGGATACCGTTACCGTAACCGGCGACCGTCAAGGCGCGAAAGTGAAAACCAATGTGGTAACCACCCGCTCGAAAGACGAAAGCACCGAAACAGATTTGCGCGGCCTGTTTAAAGACGAGCCTGCCATCGGCATCGGCGGCGGCAACGGTACTTCGCAATATCTGTATATCCGCAATATGGGTCAAAACTCGGTGGATGTAAAAGTCGACAATGCTTATTCCGACAGCCAAATCCACTACCACCAAGGCCGGCACATACTTGATCCTGCTTTGGTAAAAATCGTGTCAGTACAAAAAGGTGCGGGCAGTGCTTCGGCCGGTATCGGCCAAACCAACGGTGCGGTAATTGCAAAAACCCTAGACGCCCAAGATTTGTTGAAAAACAGCACCCGTTCTGATTTTGGTTTCAAAGTAAACAGCGGCTACAACACCAATGACGGCCACAACTACGGCCTGACCGTATTCGGCAAACCCGGTTCGGTTGACTTTGTGCTTTCCGGCAACCGCGTTAAAGAAAGCAACTACAAAGGCGGCTCGGGCTACCGTAACGGCTTGGACGGCAGCAACCGCGTGTTGTACAGCGCATTGGACAAAACCGGCTATTTGGCCAAAATCGGCGTTGATGCGGGCGAAGACCACCGTTTTGTATTGAGCCATCTCAACAACGAGCATAAGGGCGATCGCACGGTGCGTGAAGAATTCTCCATGTGGGAAGATTACAAAAGGGAGAATGGCAGCATTGCCAGCCAAGCACCCGCCAAGCGCAAAATGAGCATCAACCAAACCAACCTTGAGTGGACAGGCAAAAATCTGGGTTTCGCCCAATCGGCCGCCGCCAACATCTACCGTTTGGAAAAAAGCCGTTGGTCGGCTAACGACAGCCGAAACGGTTACGCAGGCGGCAACAGCAACCTCCCGGTTGATAGTAATCCCGTTCCCACCACAACCAAAATCGAAAGCATCGGCGGTAATGTCAACTTCGATTCGCACCTTAACGACCGCATCGTACTGAAATACGGTGTCAACTACCGCACCCAGCAAGTGAAACCCGACCGGATTTTCCGAGCGGGTGTAACAAGGCAGAAGAAACAGGATGTGGGCGTTTATACCGAAATGATTACCGACGTGGCTAAAGATGTTACGCTGACCACCGGCCTGCGCTACGACCACTTCAATTTCAAAGCGATGGACGGTAAAAAAGTGAGTAGCGGCTCCGTCAGCCCGAGCTTGGGTGTGATTTGGCAGGTTATCCCCGATTTGAGCCTCAGCGCAAGCCACAACTACGCCACCCGCAGCCCGCGTATGCAAGACGGCCTGATGGCGCACGGCAAGCGCGGCGTGGTTTCGATTGCTTCCGGTACCAAAGCGGAAAGAGCCAGAAATACCGAAATCGGTTTCAACTACGACAACGGCACATTCGGCGCGGACGGCAGCTATTTCTGGCAAAACATCAGCAAAGCATTGGGTACGTCCACCGGCCGCAACAACCACTTGTGCGGTGCACCGACACCGCAAAACAAAAACGAGTGTTACTCCGAAATCATCAATGCCGGCAAAGTGAAAAACTCCGGCTATGAATTGGGCGCATCGTTCCGCAAAGGCGGCTGGAAAGCACGCGTGGGCGTGGCTTACAGCAAGCCGAAATTTTACGGCGAGCGTTTGAGCGCACAACCCGAATACGCCATGCGTATAGGCCGTACTTGGACCGGTTCGCTGGCCTACCGCTTCGACAACCCCGACTTGGAAATCGGCATCCAACACCGCCAAGTTGAAGGTGTGAAGAAAGAAGACAACTTCATTTTGATCAACCGCCAAGTAACTGCGGCCGACAAAGGTAAAAAAGCTTACGGCGTAACCGATCTTTCCGCCAACTGGAAACCGCTCAAAAACGACAAGATGAACGTCAACTTTGCCGTGAACAATGTCTTCAACAAAAACTATATTCCGCATGCCCAACGCAGCGACTTGCCCGGTGCAGGCCGCGAGTACCGCGTGGGTTTGAATTACACGTTCTGATGAATCTGCCGTGTATTCATGCTTAGTTTTTTAATCAACTATTCTTAGGCATGTCAATGCAAAGAGGCCGTCTGAAAACCATGTTTTCAGACGGCCTTAACACGCTTAATAAACATTTATGCAGGCTTGCGCGTTATCGCTTACCGTGCTGTTGTGCGTACTCCACCCAAAACTCAGCATTCTCAATCCCGGCTTCGCGCGGGTCAAATACCGGGTCTAAGCCCGCTTTTTTCTGGCGGTCGTAATCACGCAGCGCGCGCAGGGCGGGTTTGCTCAGGAATACGATGGCAATCAGGTTGAGGTAACACATGCTGCCGAAGCCGATGTCGCCCAAGCCCCACATCAGGCTGGCGGACTGCACGCTGCCGGCGAATACCACCACTAAAAACACCACCCGCAAAATCATGCTGAGAATGGGGTATTTCAGCTTTTGGTCGAGATAAAGCAGCGCGGTTTCGGCGATGTAGTAGTAAGCCAGCAGGCAGGTGAAAGCAAAGAAGAAAATGCCCACCGCCACGAATGCGCCACCGAAATCGCCGAACACCGTGCCCAAGGCCGCCTGCGTGTAGGCCGAGCCTGCAACCACGCCGGGGATGTTTTCCACCAGCGGCGTTTCCATGCCGGGCGGCTGCACGTTATACATGCCGGTAATCAGAATCATGATGGCGGTTGAGGTACACACCAGCACGGTGTCGATATACACCGAAAAGCCTTGTACCAAACCTTGTTTCACGGGATGGCTCACTTCGGCTGCGGCCGAGCTGAACGTTGCCTCGCCCGCACCGGCTACGTTGGAGAACACGGCGCGGCGCACGCCCCACGAAATGGCGGTGCCGACAATGCCGCCGAATACCGCATCGGTGCCGAACGCGCTACCGACAATCAGGCTCACGGTTTCGGGAATTTTCGCAGCGTGGCTAACCAACACAATCAGCATCAGGCCGACATAGCCCAAGGCCATCAGCGGGATGATGCGGTCGGCGGCGCGGGCGATGCGTTTGGTGCCGCCGAAAATCAGAAACGCCAGCATCGCAGAAACCGCAGTGCCGGTAATCCATACGGACAGGCCGAAGGCGTTCTCAAACGACGTGGCGATGGTATTGGCCTGAATGCCCGGTACCAACACGCCGTAGCTCAGGAAAATCACCACGGCCACCAGCACGGCAAAGGCTTTCAGCTTCAGGCCGCGTTCGATGTAGTAAGGCGAGCCGCCGCGGTATTCGGTGCCGACTTTGGTTTTATACACCTGCGCCAAAGTCGATTCCACAAACGCGCTGGCACCGCCCAACAACGCCATCACAATCATCCAAAACACCGCCCCCGGCCCGCCCGCGGCAATGGCGGTGGCCACGCCGGCGATGTTGCCGACACCGATACGCCCCGACAGCGACATACAGAATGCCTGAAACGACGAAATACCCGCGCCGGATTCCTGCTTTTCCCTCAACAGGCGGATCATTTCGGGCAGATAGCGGAACTGCACGCCTTTGGTAATCACGGTGAAATAGAGGCCGACGGCCAAAGCCAGATAAACGAGGCCGTTACCCCAAATATAGTCCACCAGCGTATTGACTATGTTTTCCATCTTTTTCTCCTTTGTGGTTATTTATGGTTATAGAAGGCCGTCTGAAAAAGCAGTTTGGGCTTCGCAGAAACCTACCGGCTTCAGACGGCCTGAGTATTGTTTTTTGTTATTCCACAAACCAAATCGTTTTTGCCTGCGTGTACTGCTCAAACGCTTCCACGCCTTTGTCGCGGCCGCCGAAGCCGGACTGCTTGTAGCCGCCGAACGGCGTGGCGATGCTGCCTTCCGAAAAGCCGTTTACCGATACCGTGCCTGCCTGAATTTTGCGGGCAACGCGGTGGGCGCGGCGGACATCGGAGGTGTAGAACGAAGCGGCCAAGCCGTAGTCCGATTGGTTCGCCAAACGAACGGCTTCTTCTTCGCTGCCGAAGGTGGTAACGGCCAGCACCGGGCCGAAAACCTCTTCTTTAAACACGGTCATATCGGCGGTTACGCCGTCGATGATCGCCGGCTCGAAATACCAGCCTTCGCCGGTTTTGCCGCCGGTAAGCAGTTTGCCGCCCTCTTTCAATGCGGTATCGAAATAACGGCACACCTTATCGAAATGCGCCTCTTCCACCAGCGGGCCGAGATTGGTTTCAGGCTGGCGCGGATCGCCGACTTTCCAATCTTGCTTGAGGCCGTCTGAAAGCTTGGTCAGCAGGGTGTCTTTAATGCTTGCTTCCACAATCAGGCGCGAGCCGCAGCTGCAGTTTTCGCCCATGTTCCAGAATGCGGCGGCCAAAATCGACGGCACGGCTTTATCCAAATCGGCGTCGGCAAACACGATTTGCGGGCTTTTGCCGCCGCATTCCAACACAATCTCTTTCAAATTGCTCTTGGCCGAATATTCCAAGAAATAACGGCCGACTTCGGTAGAGCCGGTAAAGGCCACCATATCGACATCGTGATGCATGCCCAAAGCCTTGCCCACCGTTTCGCCCAAGCCGCACACCAGCGTCAGCGCTGCTTCGGGCACGCCCGCTTCATGCGCCAGCTGCACCATGCGGTAGGCACTCAGCGAAGTCAGCTCGGCCGGTTTCACAATCACCGAATTGCCTGCCGCCAATGCCGGCACCACTTTCCACGCGAACATCTGTGCGGGGAAGTTCCACGGCAACACCGCGCCGACCACGCCGACCGGCTCGTGCACAATCAAGCCCATGGCGTCTTTGCCGGTGGGGGCGACGCGGCCGAAGGCTTTATCGACATATTCGGCGTAGAAATAAAAGGTTTCGATGGTGGCGGGCATATCGGTGTTGATGCACTCGCTGATGGGCTTGCCCGCATCGATACAGTCCAACGCGGCCAGCTCTTCGGCGTGTTCTTCAATCAATTGCGCCCAACGCAGCAGCACGGCCCGCTTTTCAGACGGGCTTTGGTCTGCCCAGAGGCCGTCTGAAAATGCAGCCCGCGCGGCGCGCACGGCGGCATCCATATCCTGCTCGCTGCCGTCTGCGATATAGCCGATAAGGGAATTGTCGATAGGCGTGCGGTTTTCCAGCTTCTTGCCCGAATCGGCGTGGTTCGGAATCAAATGCCCCGCCCACAAGCTGCCTGCTTTGGCGGCCTCGAATATTTGTTCAACGGTTTTCATCTATACTCCTTTTCTTTTGGAAACCTCTCTTAAGAAAGGTTGGGTATTTTTGAATACACTAAGTGAATCAACTTAAAAATAGTACGCTCGTCATACTCGGGCTTGACCCGAGTATCTCTGGCTCCAGTAAATTTAGGAGATACTCGGGTCAAGCCCGAGTATGACGAGCTGTAATAAAGCGAGTGGTTCGAAACTTATTTCAACAAAGCCGTAAATTCGGCGGCTTCCTGCGCGGTCAGATTGTGCAGCGGCAGGCGCACTTTGCCGGCGGGTTTGGTGCCGTTTAAGCAGCCGATTTTGGCTTTTTGGTTGTAGTCGCCCGATTCCATCGAATGCAGAGCGGGATAAAGATTGGTGAGAATTTGGCGGGCTTGGTTCCAATCTTGGGCTTGTGCGGCGTTAAACAGGGCAACCTGCTCGCCGGGGAACACGTTGGCGGCACCGGCAATCCAGCTTTTCACGCCCCAGAAGAAGAAATCCAAAGGCTGGTCGT
Source organism: Neisseria sp. 74A18 (assembly GCF_001308005.1). NCBI lineage: Bacteria > Pseudomonadati > Pseudomonadota > Betaproteobacteria > Neisseriales > Neisseriaceae > Neisseria > Neisseria sp. 74A18. The sequence continues at coordinate 39,156 of NZ_LGZA01000005.1, read as the reverse complement.
CGCAGCCGCACACCACTTGGAAATTGTCCAATTTCGCCTGAATCATACGCAGCGCGTTGGAGAAATTGCCGGTGCTTTCTTTGATGCCGACGATGTTGGGGTGTTTCGCCAAATGCGCCACGGTGTCGAATTCGAGTTCCACTCCGATGCGGGCGGGGAAGTTGTAGAGAATAATCGGCAAATCGGTTTTGGAAGCCACATATTCAAAGTGTTCGATGATGCCTTGTTGCGACGGCAGGCTGTATGGCGGCGCCGACAGCATCAGGCCGTGGTAGCCCAATTCTTTGGCGCGTATGGCACGTTGCGCCGCCACTTCGCTCGACATATCGCTCACACCGGCAATCAGCGTGCAGCGGCCTGCGGCGGCTTTGACGATGGTGTTCAACACGGTTTCGCGCTCGGCTTCCGACAAGGCGTAATACTCGCCGGTGGTGCCGCAGGCCACGATGCCGCGCACGCCTTTGGCGATAAACGCGTCCACCAATTCGGCCAGCAGCGCGGTATCGACCTGATTGTCGGCGGTAAACGGGGTCACGATAGGAACTAAAATACCTTCGATGTTCATGATGCTTCTCCTCTTGAGATAAATGGTGAATCAATTTAAAAAAACTAAATCTGTCATACCGGGGCTTGACCCGAATATGACGGCACGCCCTAGCTGCCGAAACGGTTAAAACGGTAAGGGCTTAAATCCATAGCAGGCTGTTCGCCGAAATACAGGGCTTTGACCAATTGCGCGGTCAGCGGCGCTTGGGTCAGCCCCAAATGCTGATGCCCGAACGCCAGCAAAACGTTTTCTTTGCGGTCGATTACCGGCAGCGAATCGGCAACCGACGGGCGGAAACCCATCCACGGCACGGCATCTTGCCGGTTCAGACGGCCTTTGAGCATAGGCTCGGCCAAGCGGAACAGCTGCTCCGCCCGTTCCATATTCGGCGGCGCGTCCAGCCCGGCAAACTCCACCGTACCGGCCAAGCGCAAGCCCGCGTTCATGGGCGTCATGATGAATTTGCGCTCGAAGCTGCTCACCGGCACGTTCAAAATATCCCGGCTGTGCGGCAACATCAGGTGATAGCCGCGTTCGGTGTCGAGCGGAACGCTGCTGCCGCACAGCTTGTTCAGCCACGGCTTGGAAAACGCACCGGCGGCAATCACCACGCGCTTGGCTTCAAACGCCTTGCCGCCGCCGATGATGCGGAACAGGCCGTCTGAAAAGGATTGGATATCGGAAACGTCGGTATGTTCACTCACCGTGCCGCCCGCCAGTATGAATGCTTGCTGCAAATCCGCCGCCATGCCCGCCAAATCGACCACATGGCCGGTATCGGGGTAAAACAGCGCGCCGCGTTGCGTGTCGGCCAACGCCGGTTCGCGCTCGTGCAGGCCGGCATGATCAAGCCATTCGTTGGCCACGCCCAATTCATTCAACGCCCTGCCGTGTTTCTGCAACGCCGCCTGCCCGCTTTCGGTTTCGCACACCAGCAGCGAGCCTTCGATGCGGATATGTTTTTCCACGCCCCACTCGCGCGCAAACACCTGCCACGCCGGCAAAGCGCGGCTGTTGAGCGCCATCAGGGCGCGGTGGCTGCGCCGGAAGCGTTCGGGCGTGAGATGGCGCAGCAGGCTGAACAGCCACGGCGTGATTTTCGGCAGGTATTTCCAGTCCAGCCGCAACGGGCCGAGCGGGTCGAGCAGCATTTTCGGCAGCTGCTTAAGCACGTCGGGCGACGCTATCGGAAACACCTGCTCGGTGGCGATATGCCCCGCATTGCCGTAAGACGCGCCGCCGCACACGGTATCGCGCTCCAACAGCAGCACGCTTTCGCCGCTGCGCTGCAATGCCAGCGCAATGCTCAAACCGACGATGCCGCCGCCGACCACGGCCGCAGAAAAAACCTGCCCGCTCATGATGTTTCGATTCCGTAGCGGAACGGGTCGTCCACGTTCACAAAAATTTCCGCCGCCGCATGAATGTGCGCCTCGCCTTTGATGGTCGGTATGATCATCCCCTCCGAATGCAGGCCGTCTGAAAACGGTTCGTAAGACGCGGCAAAGCGGCTGCCGATCACGCTTTCCTGTATCCATTCTTTTTCAGACGGCCACACGCCGTCGGCCGCCAAACAGGCCATCTTCGCGCTGGTGCCCGTGCCGCAGGGCGAGCGGTCGTAGGCTTTGCCCGGGCAGAGCACGAAGCTGCGGCTGTTAGCCGTGTCGGTTTTGCCGAAAAGCTCGATGTGGTCGATTTCCTGCCCGTCTTTGCCGGTGATGCCCTGCTCGTTCAGCGCGGTGCGGATGCGCCATGAAACCTCGGTGAGCAGCTCCAGATTGTCGGGCGCGATGGTGCAGCCGTGGTCGTTCACCAAGAAAAACCAGTTGCCGCCCCAAGCAATATCGCCGGTGATGCTGCCGATGCCCGCCACGTTGAGCGACACGTCTTTGCGGTAGCGGTAGGCCGGCACGTTGCGCACGCTCACCGAGCCGTCTTCATGCAGCGTGCAGCGCACATTGCCCACCGGCGTTTCGACGGTGTGGGTGCCGACATCAATGCGTTTAAGGTGTTGCAGCGTTTTAATCAGGCCGATGGTGCCGTGGCCGCACATGCCCAAATAGCCGCTGTTGTTGAAAAAAATCACGCCGGCGGCAGAAGCGGGGTCTTGCGGCTTGCACAACAACGCGCCCACCAAAACGTCCGAACCGCGCGGCTCCAAAATCAACGCGCGGCGCAAATGGTCGAAACGGTCGGCAAAATCGGCGCACTGCTCCTGCAAACTGCTGCCGGAAAGCTCGGGGAATCCGCCGTACACCACACGGGTCGGCTCGCCGCCGGTGTGGGAATCGATCACGGAAAAAGTGTATTCGGTATGCGGCATGGCACAATCCTATCGCTGAACAAACTTCCGCCCACCTTACAAAACCGCCGCTGCCGCCGTCTTGATGAATTTCCCGATTTTTGTGCAGAAATGGGCATACCCACAGTTAAATCACAGAACCGTCATACTCGGGCTTGACCCGAGTATCTCCCGGCCTTACTGAAATTCGAGATACTCGGGTCAAGCCCGAGTATGACGAAAGTACTATTAGTGCAAATTGCTTCACTTTCCGCTTGCACAAAGCAGAAATGCCTGTCTGAAAACCCTTTTCAGACAGGCATTTCTATGCGTTCGCTGTTATCTCGATTTCTTAAATTCAGACGGCGCCAAGCCCACCAACGCCTTAAACTGCCGCGTAAACGCGCTGTGGTCGGAATAGCCGCAGCGGGCGGAAATTTCCGTTACCGACAAGCCCGTTTCCAGCATCGCCATCGCCGCTTCGATGCGCACTTTTTGAATGTATTGCGAAGGCGTGATGTGGAAAATCTTTTTGAAATAACGCTCGATTTGGGCGGTGGAAAGGCGCGAAACGGCTTCCAAGTCTTTCATTTTGATGCTTTGGTCGAAATGACCGGCGATGTATTTTTCAATCAGCGCGATTTTCTTGTTCAGCTCGGGGCGGTTGCTGTCGTTGGTTTCCACGTCCACCGACACACCGAGCATGGCAATAACCTCACCCTGCGGATTGCGCACGGGCATTTTATGCGTGATACACCAGCCCAGTTCGCCCGAAGCATAAGTATGCAGCTCCAGCTTGTTGCTGATGGTTTTGCCTTCGCTCAACACTTCCCGGTCTTGCTGCGTATAATGCTGCCCCCATTCCGACTGAAACAGATCTTCCGACGTTTTGCCGATCAAAGCGGCCATATCGGGCAATTGCAGGCGGTGCAGCAGCGTATCGTTGGCATAAACGTATTGAGCCTGCGTGTTTTTTACAAAAAACACCGTGCTCGGCAGCACCTGCAACACAGGCGCAAACATGTTCAGGCTGCGGATGAGGTCGTTTAAATCCTGCGGCTGAACCGCGGGCGGGAGAAAGGCGGGTAGCATGGCGGATAAGGTTTGCGGCAGTTTCTTTATTAATCTTTATTATTCAATAATTTATACTGAATGCGGATAAATTCGTCGAGCAAGGCCTGCTGGATTTCCAAACGCTTCTGCACCGGCGAGGCAAAGCGCACGACAATGTGGTACACCTTGTCGTCGTGCGGCACGCGGGTGATGCGCGGTTGTGCGGCCGGCGTAATAAACAGCTTTTGCGTCTGCACTTCTTCCAAGTGGCGTTCGATGGCGGCGATATAGGGCAGGCAGAGTTTTTCCAGCAGCTTTTGCAGGCCGGGCACGATGGCATCCGAATCCAAATGAATGGGCACGGGGATTTCGAGCGTATGAATCACATACATGCCCAGCACGTTGTCGCGCTGCACCGAATGCGACAGCAGCAGGCTGTTGGGAAAGGATACGGTTTTGCCGCTCAACTGCCCCACCAAAGTATGCGGGCCGATCTGCATCATCAGGGTATTGAGCAGATTGATATCGACCACCCTGCCCCGCAACCCGTTCACTTCTATATAATCGCCAACCGAATATTGGTTGGTCGATGCCCGCAGCAGGCTGCCCGACAAGCACATGATCAGCTCTTTGGTGGCCAACACAATCGCGGCGGCCACGGCAAACATGGATAATGCCAGCGTTTGGATTTGCGCCGCCCAGATAATCGCCAGCCCGAACACCGCCATAATCAGCGTAAAGTTGCGGCTCACAACCACCCAGCGGCGTTTCTCTTCGATTTCCATCGCCGGATGGCTGCGGAAATGGGCTTGCAGAATCACCCCGCGCAAAATCAGCACGCCGATGATCATCAGCACCGATTCGAGAATTTCGGCCTTAACCGGCCCGTTTTGAATATATTGGTTTATGGTTTCCCACATAGCGGATTCCGTTAATGCGTTTCATGCTGTTAAGATAAAAAGAGACCTTTGCAAAACCTACGGATGTGGATGCGGTTCAATGTGCGGCAGCGCAGACGTCGATTGTGCAAAGGTCTCAAAGAGTATAGCAAAGCCGCCTCAGCCGCCTTCCCCGCCCAAACCGTATCCGGCAGTAAAATATGTAAAAGTCTGTCGGCACTATTGTAAACACAATGGCATCGGCCGTATGGGAATTTATGCCCGAAAACCCGATAAAAGCAGGTATTTTGCGCCTGCCGCAACATCCGCTAATGTCCGACTAATTTTATTGTGTTAGATTTAGCCTGCAGGCCGTCTGAAACCACCTGCCCGCGATATTGTCGAACCCTTGGAAAAGATAGGAAAGAAAATATGTTGAAACCCAATACACTCAGCCGCCTGTTGGCCGTATCTCTGGCCTGCGCCATGCTTCCGGCCTGCGCCGACAACAGCGGCAACAGCAATGAAACCGCTAAAACCGCCAAAGCAGAAAAGGGCGACAAAGCCGACAGCCGCTACCAATTGGCCAATATTTACGAACCTTCCGCCGCAGTACAGCTTTCAGACGGCCGCGTATTGATTGTTGAAGACGAAGCCAAACGCGCATTCAGCCTACTCTCTTTCGAGAGCAGCGGCAATTTCAAAGAAGACGAAAGCGCCGACGAAGCATTTATGGCCAGCTTCAAACAGTCGCACAGCGATTTGGAAGCCCTAACCCGCGATGCGCAAGGCTGGGTATATGCCGTCAGCTCGCATTCCGAAACCAAACAAAACGAACGCCTGCCCGCCCGCGAACACTTTTTGCGCTTTAAAATCAACGGCAACAAAGCCGAGCAGATCAGCTACGCGCCCAATCTGAAAGACGCGCTCGGCAACGCCCAATCTCTACTGCAAAGCATCAAAAAACAAACCGGCCGCTCCATCGACTTCCACACCATGAACGTCGAAGGCATGCACTACGACCAAGCCGCCAACCGCCTGCTGCTGGCTTTCCGCGATCCGTTCAGCATGATCGTGCCGGTTGAAAACCCCGACGACATGTTCGGCAAAGGTGCGGCACCGCGCTTCGGCGAACCGGTGGTGCTCAAACTCAAAGGCGGCGGCATCCGTTCGTTAACTTACGATCCCGTGCTCAAAGCCTATGTGCTCGCCAATGAAGTAACCGGCGACAACGGCAAAGGCCAATCGCAGCTGTGGACGTGGGACGGCAAAGCCCAATCCGCACCCGTGGCGCTGAACCTGCCCGAAAACGTGAAGCTGAAAAACATCGAAGCGGTCGAATCCGTAACCCTCAACGGCAAGCCCCGCCTGCTGCTGATGGGCGACGAAGGCAGCGTGAAAAAACAACGCCCCGCCCGCTATCTGCTGATTGATTACGCCGATCTCAACAAATAATCGCGATCAGCGTTTTGAGGCCGTCTGAAATTTTCAGACGGCCTCAATTGTTACCCGCCAAGCCAAGCGGCGCACATCCAAGCCACATAGCAAGCCCTTATAAAATTCAGTACAATACGCACCTGATTTTTAAGATTGAGACGAATAAAGAGAACATCATGATTGAAGCCGAAATCGTCAACCAACTAAACGGTATGCTCAACGACCTCGCCGCCCGCAGCAAAGACATCCGCGGCTACCTCGACTACGACGGCAAAAAAGACCGTTTGGAAGAAGTCGTCGGCCTTTCCGAAGACCTCGATTTGTGGAACGACCCTAAAAAAGCCCAAGAAATCGGCAAAGAGCGCAAAGTACTCGAAGGCATCGTGCTCACGCTCGACAACATCGCCGCCGGCATCGACGACAACCGCGAACTGCTGGAAATGGTGGTGGAAGAAAACGACGAAGAAGGCTTTGCCGCCGTGCAGGCAGACATCGCCAACCTCGAAAAACAAATGGGCGAGCTGGAGTTCAAACGCATGTTCAACCAGCCGGCCGACGTCAACAACTGCTTTATCGACATTACCGCCGGTGCGGGCGGCACCGAAGCCGAAGATTGGGCAGGCATGCTCTACCGCATGTATCTGCGCTACGCCGAACGCAAAGGCTTCAAAGTGGACGTGTTGGAAGAAGACGAAGGCGACATCGCCGGCATCAACCGCGCCACCATCAAGCTCGAAGGCGAATACGCCTACGGCCTGTTACGCACCGAAACCGGCATCCACCGTTTGGTTCGCTACTCGCCGTTCGATTCCAACAACAAACGCCACACTTCATTCTGCTCGGTATTCGTTTACCCCGAAGTGGACGACAGCTTTGAGGTGGAAATCAACCCTGCCGATCTACGTATCGACACTTATCGCGCTTCCGGTGCAGGCGGCCAGCACATCAACAAAACCGATTCCGCCGTGCGGATTACCCACAACCCGACCGGCATCGTGGTGCAATGCCAAAACGACCGTTCGCAACACCGCAACCGCGACGAAGCGATGAACATGCTCAAAGCCAAACTATTTGAATTGGAAATGCGCAAACGCAACGAAGAAAAACAATCGCTCGAAGACAGCAAATCCGATGTGGGTTGGGGGCATCAAATCCGCTCGTATGTGTTCGACCAATCACGCATCAAAGATTTGCGTACTTCTTACGAAGTCGGCAACATCAAAGCCGTGATGGACGGCGATTTGGACGGCTTTATCGAAACCAGCCTGAAACAGGGCGTGTAAACACATATCCGCCCCTTCCCATTCCTTCAGGCCGTCTGAAAGGCTTTTTCAGACGGCCTGCCACACACCGAAAGCCGCACATGTCTCCCAAACTTCTACTTCCCCTTATCCTGCTGCCCGTTTGCGCACAAGCCGCCGTTAACATCCAACGCTGGCACACCGCCGAGGGCACACAAGTGCTGTTGGTAGAACGCCATGAAAACCCCATTGTCGACGTTCGCATCAGCTTCAAAGGCGCAGGCAGCACGTCCAACCCTGCCGACAAAAGCGAAGTGGCCGAATTTACCGCTTCCATGCTGACCACCGGCACCGAAGAACTCGACGAAGAAGCCTTTCATGCCCGCGTAAACGACTTGGCTGCCTCACTCAGCAGCGACAGCGGAGAAGAAGGTGCCGCCGTTACCCTGCGCAGCCTCAGCCGGGCCGACAGCCTCCGCCCTGCCGTTGCCTTGCTCAACCAATCGCTAACCCGCCCGCGCTTTGCCGAACCTGTGTTCGAACGCCTGCGCAAACAAAGCATCACCGCCTTGCAGCAACAAGAAACCGACCCCGGTTTCATCGCCGAGCGCGAGCTGACCCGCCTCAATTACGGCAGCCATCCTTACGGACGCTCCGCCTATACAAGCACCGACAGCATCCGCAAAGTAACACTTAACGACATCCGCGCCTTCCACCGCAGCCGCTACGGTAAAAACAACGCCGTTGTTGCCGTGGTCGGCAACCTCAACCGCCGCCAAACCGAAGCCTTGGTCAAACAGGCATTAAACGGGCTGCCCGCGCGCAGCACCGCCGCGGAAAACGTGCCTGCCGTGCCCGAACACCGCTCCGAACAACGCCGCATCCCGTTTGCGGGCGAACAGGCCCAAGTGATGATGGGCATGCCCTTAATCAAACGCCACGATCCCGATTATTACGCGCTCGTAGCCGGTAACTACGTTCTGGGCGGCGGCGGATTCGACAGCCGCTTAATGCAAGAACTGCGCGACAAACACGGCTACACCTACGGCGCATCGAGCGGCTTGTCGCCCGCCAGCCAAGCCGGGCCGTTTACCATCGGCTTCTCCACCCAAAAAAACAATACCGAACCTGCTTTACAGGCCGCCCGCCGAGTGCTGGCCTCCTTTATCGAAGAAGGCCCTACCGAAGCCGAATTAAAGCAGGCCAAAGCCAACATTACCGGCAGCTTCCCCCTGCGCTTCGACACCAATGCCAAACTCTTGGGCTACCTGAGCCTGATCGGTTTTCACAACTTGCCCGACGATTATCTCGAAGCCTACCCCAAAGCCATCTCCGCCTTAACTGCCGAGCAAATCAAATCTGCGTGGCAACAGCGAGTGAATCCTGAAAACATCAATATCGTGGTGGTCGGTGCCGACGGCGGCGCGCAAAAAGCCAAGCCGTAACACGGTTCACAGACCGAAAAAGGCCGTAACTATTATCGAGGCTGTCTGAAAAAAACTTTTCAGACGGCTTCAATTAAATGCAGCACACATAAACCGTTTTCATCCTATGCCCCGTCATACTCGGGCTTGACCCGAGTATCTCGAATTTTGAGTAAGGTTGAGAGATACTCGGATCAAGCCCGAGCATAACGTGTTTACTTTTCACATTTAATTGTTAAACCGATCAACGACATCAGGTTTTACAGCACTTTTCCCTGCCGCCCCTTGAACGGCGGTGCGCCTTCCATTAAGCTGGGGCCGTCTGAAACACCTAACCCAAAGGAGAAAAAATGACCGTTACCGCCCATACCGTAGAATACCGCACCGCCAACGGCCTGAACCTGAAAAGCACTCTGTATCTGCCCACCCAAGCCGTTGACGGCCTTTCCGGTATATTGGTTGCCCCCGAATGGTGGGGTGTAACCGAACACGCCAAAAATGCCGCCAAACGCTTGGCAGAAGAAGGCTACGCCGCGATGGCGATGGATCTGTACGGCGATGCCCGCCTTACAGACGATGCCGCACAAGCCAACGAATGGATGACCGAAGTGCTGTCCGACCTGACCGCCCTGCCCGAGCGCACCCGCTTGGCCTTGGAAGCATTGGCCGAACGCCCCGAAGTTAATCCGCACCGCATCGGCGCCATCGGTTTCTGCTTCGGTGGCAGAGTGGTGCTCGATATGGCACGGCGCGGCGACAACCTCAAAGCCGTAACCAGCTTTCACGGCATTCTCGGCACGGCCACACCGGCTCAAGAAGGCTTTGTAAAAGGCGAATTGCTGATTGAACACGCCGGCAAAGACGTAATGGTCAGCGAAGAAGATGTTGCCGCCTTCCGCAAAGAAATGGACGATGCCAAAGTGCGTTACCACATCGACGTTTTCCCCGAAGCCAAACACGGCTTTACCAACCCGCAGGCAACCCGCAACGGCGAGAAAAACGGCGTTGATTTAGCCTACAACGAAGCCGCTGCCGAACAGGCTTGGCAAAATATGCTGGATTTGCTGGAGCGTAATCTGTAATCCGCCCGACAGCATAATCCACCAAACGACATCAATAGAAAAAGGCTGTTGCGTGATGGAGCAACAGCCTTTTTTTCAGACGGCCGTCTGAAAACCTCAAATACTAAAAACGCGGCAACGCCCACGCCACGCGGTAGGCCCACAATCTCAACGCATAGCCGCTAAACAGCAACACGTTCAACATCAAGGGATTAATCCATCCCACCCTATCCAGCAGATACATCGCCAAGCCGATAATCACCGACACCGTGCCGTAAAAATCTTTGCGCAGAATCATCGGAATGTCGTTCACCAGCACATCGCGCACAATGCCGCCGCCCACCGCCGTCACAAAACCGAGCATCACCACACCGAAAATATTCAAATCCAAATCAAGCCCCACCTGCGCGCCGGTGATGGTAAAAGCCACCAAACCCAGCGAATCGGCCAGCAAAAAAACCGTTGCCAGCTCGCGTTTGCGGCTTTTCTGCAATTTAAACAGCCACGAAAGCAGCAGCGTAATACCGATAACCATCCAAGCCGTGTTTTCAACAAACACCACGGGAATGCGCCCGATAACCGCATCACGGATAATGCCGCCGCCCACCGCCGTGAGCAAAGCGGCAATTAACACACCGAGCATATCCAAACGCTTACGCACACCGACCAAATAGCCCGACACGGCAAAGGCCGCGGTGCCGATAATGTGGATAATCTCAGTAGCAGTCATGTTAATAAACTTCAAAAATAGAATGGAAGGCAAGGCTTGAACGAGCGGCTTGAGGCCGTCTGAAAGCGGGCTGTGCAGGCTTCTCTAAAAGGCACTGAGCGGGTTTGGCTCAAACAAGCCGTGCGGTTTTCAATAAAACTTTTTCAGGGCAACACGTCGCTTTCGTAGGGCGCAGATTATCTATCCGCACGCAGGTCTTTTTCCGCAGCGGCTAAATTATCGACAATCAGCCAGTAACTTTAAAACTGGAAATCCAAAAACCAAAACAAAGGCGGATGAATCATCCGCCTTTCGTTCGATTACAACCTAATCAGCTTGTGTTTGCTTTTTGCCGGATCAACGGCAAGATCTGCGGTTCAGCCTGCCGTAGCGGTCTACAACATTCTGAATGGCTTGGGCGCTTTTATCGTCCACACCAAAAAAGGTAACGTGCATTTTCGATACGCTCAGGCTGCGGTCGTTGCTGCTGTTGTCGCGGCCGCCTTGTTCCTGAATACGCGTGCCGCCGAAACCTGCGGTAGAAAGACGGGAAATCAACACTTGGGCGGCCGAGCGGCTGCTGGTAACGCCTACGCTGATGTCGCCTTCGTAAAGCGATCCGCTGAAACCTTTGGCAGCCAGATTATCGAGTTGCTCGATCGCATCGTCTCCGGCAGACACCAAAACGCGGTAGGTTTTTTCGGTTGGAGCAGCCGCTTTTTTACTGTTGCTGCGTTTTTCTACCGTGCGCGAGGCGGCATGAGGCCATTGTTGGAGTAGACCTTTGATGCGGTGGTAGTCGTCTTCGTCAAAGGTAATGGATGCAGTGGAAACACATTGGCCGGCACGGCTCTGCTCTTTCTGCTCTGCGGCCGACTCGGCTTTTTCCCGTGCGGCTTTCTCCCGTTCAAGCTGCTCGCGTTTGGCCTTTTCTTCGCGCTCTTTTTTCTCTTTGGCCGCCTCTTCTTCTTTAACTTTTTGCGCCAAAGTAGCCAGCACCACTTCGTCATCCAACGGTTCGGATGCTACCGGACGCGGATCGTTCTTGCTGATCCAGTCGGGATAAAGGATTTCAGGCGGCCTGTCGTTTGCGGCGGCAGGCGGTTTCAGCTCTTGTTGCGCACCGGCTACAATGGGCACGGTGGGCGCAACGGCGTTTTTTTGTTTTTCTGCTACACGGCTGGCAACCATTCCACCGAAAACGATGATGTTTAATGCTACCAGCACAGCAAATAGCCATTTCATTGTTGTTGTATCCAGTTAAGTAAGCCGTAAATCACAAGATTATCTACAATTTTAACCGTGTTGTCCAAAGCAAAAACAGACGGTAGTGCTTGAACGACTTTCGGTGCTCCGCCACCGGTAATGATGAGGTCAACGGGCTTGTCCGGCCCCACTTTTTCTTTCAATCTGGCGTGCATCAGCAAAATCGATCCGCATACGGCATCCATGATGCCGCTGGCCAAGGCATTGGCGGTAGTGGTGGGAAAGGGGTACACGCGCCCGAGCGGGCGGTTGAGATTGGCGGTTTTCAAAGCCATGGCTTCTTTCATCAAATGGAAGCCGGGCATGATGGTACCGCCGAGATAATGATTGTCATCCGTCAGCGCATCTACGGTAACGGCTGTGCCGCAGCTCACCACCACGCAGGCATTGCGGGTAAAACGGCGGCTTCCGAGCGCATTAAACCATCGGTCGGCACCGTGTTCCTCTACATTGCGGTAATGGTTGCGGATACCGAGCGCTTGGGGCATAGACGCATGCCATTCAACCGGTTTCGACAACTGTTCTGCCACCAAGGCTTTTTTGGCTTCGCCGCACACGGCACTTCCTACGATACGGATATCGAGGCCGTCTGAACGCTCCCGCCACTCTGCGCCGAGCAGGCTCAAGTCGCGGTAAGGCGAGCGGCCGGTATGAACAATCGCACCGTCTTCCACCCATGCCCATTTCAATTGGCTGTTACCGCCGTCGAGCAGTAGGTAATGGCCGGAAGAGGCCGTCTGAACGGGTTGCGGTCGGTTATCGGGGCGCAGACTGATTTCGCCGCTGACGATAGTCCGCTCCGTCGCTCCGGTCTGCAAACGCAGAGCACCTTCGGCAGTCACGCCCGCCATCACGCCTTCATAGAGGATTTCGCCGTTTTGCAGCAGGCACACGGGGCGGCGGTAATCACGGTTAGCCGCGAGATAATCGTCTACCAAAACGCCGAATCCGTTTTGCTCAAACTGTGCCAATACGCTGTTTAGCTCGCTCAACAAAGCCGACAACAAAGCATCTGCGCTCACAGCAGATGAAGATGAGGCCGTCTGAAAAGCCGCCTGCACCGACGTTACATTTTCCACCTCTTTCGGCAAAACAAAATTGATGCCGATGCCAATCACCGCCACGGTTTTGCCGCCGCTACGCACGGTTTCAATCAGAATCCCGCCGAGTTTGTCGCAGCCCACCATCAAATCATTCGGCCATTTGATTTGCGCGGGCACGCCGAGTTTGAACAAAGCATTTCGGCACGCCAAAGCCACCGCCAAGGCCAATGCGCCCAACTCGTGCTGTCTCTGCTCAAACACTCTGCCGAAGCTGAACATCAAGCATTCACCCAAACGGTTGTGCCATGCCCGGCCTTGTCTGCCGCGCCCTTTGCTTTGCTGATGCCCCACCACCAACAAGCCTTGAGCCTGATCCGGCGCATTTTTAGCCGCGTCCAATACAATATCATTGCTGGACGCGCATTCATGATACAAGGCCGTCTGAAAACCGTGTTCGGCACCGATTTGCTGCAAACGCGTTTCATCAAACACTGCTAAAGGCCGCACCAAACGCCACTGTCCATCATGCTGCCGCAACAATCCGCGCACATGCGGCGGCATCTGCTGCCACAAGCAATTGATTTGATGCGGCTTCAAGCCGATATTTTTGCTTAAAGCCGATACATGCTGAGGCAGGCCGTCTGAAAGAGCAGCGAGCAGCTTCCAATGCTGCTGTTTGAGCGCAGTCATTTATTCTCCGCCGCTTCAACCGCGCGGATTTTCGCCAAAGTCTGCGTAGTAGAAGTTTGATGTAAAAAAGGAATCGAATACACCTTACCGCCGCGGGCAAGCGTTTCCTGCGCCCCGACAATTTTCTCCACCGGCCAATCGCCGCCTTTAATCAAAATATCCGGCTTCACCAACTCAATCAAAGCTGCCGGCGTATCCTCATCAAACCAAGTAACCAAATCCACGCTGGCCAACGAAGCTGCTACTGCGGCACGATTGGGCAAAGAATTAATCGGACGGTCGCTGCCCTTACCCTGCCGTTTGACCGAAGCATCGGTATTTAAAGCCAAAATCAACGCCGCCCCGGCAGAACGCGCCTGTGCCAAATAAGTTACATGGCCCCGATGCAGAATATCGAAACAGCCATTGGTAAAAACCAACGGACGCGGTAAAGCAGCAAGGCTTTCCGCCAACCGCTCCGGCGGACAAATTTTTCGCTCAAAATCAGGTAAAGGCCAGTTTTGCATAATGAACTTCCAAACGGAAAACAAGATGTCGGAATGATACCGAAGCACAAGGTTTAATGAAAGATGCGGGGGATATTAATGAATTTTTCAGACGGCATCAGATGTTGGAAAAGGTCGGGCTGTTTATATTTTTTGGGGCTGACGTAGATTAGCAGTCATGATAGGCTGCCAAAATGAAGATAACCCACTGTAAGTTAAAGAAGAGTCTGCAAAGAAAACTGCTTGAATATTTTGTATTGGAAGTAACCGCACGTTCTGCTGCCGATATCTTGGGTATTCAGCCCAATACGGCTATTCTCTTCTACCGTAAAATCCGTCTTGTTATCAGCCATCATTTGGCTTTGGAAGCAGATCAGGTTTTTGAGGGCACTATAGAATTGGATGAGAGCTATTTCGGCGGTAAGCGTAAAGGAAAGCGCGGTAGGGGAGCAGCAGGTAAAGTGGTGGCTTTCGGTATCCTTAAACGTGGAGGTAAGGTTTATACGGTTGTAGTGAATAATGCCTGAAAGGAAAGTTTATTTCCTGTTATTACAAGGAAAATTACACCTGATAGCGTAGTTTATACGGACTGCCTGAGCAGTTACGACGTGTTGGATGTCAGCGGTTTTCACCATCACAGGATTAATCACAGCAAAAAGTTTGCCGACCGACACAACCATATCAACGGCATTGAGAATTTTTGGAATCAGGCGAAACGTGTCTTGCGCAAATACAACGGAATCGACCGAAAATCTTTTCCTCTGTTCTTGAAAGAATGTGAGTTTCGTTTTAACTTCGGGACACCAAAGCAGCAGTTAAAAACTCTGCGGCTTTGGTGTGGTGTTTAGGGCTAATCTACTTCAGCCCCTTTTTTTATTGTTCCATTTAAAGCATCAGGCTTTGGCTTTGCCTTTTGAAGAAGACATCAGAACCAAGAATACCAACGGGAAAGCGACAGCAGCAATCCACCAGCCGATACTTCCTGAAATCAATGCTTGGGCAATAAATCCTGCCTGAACCACATAATACAGCATGGGCAACAGAGTTTTACGGATCACTTCACCTTCGCGGTTGAGCAAACCTACCACAGCTGCGGCAGCTACCACGTTATGCACGGAAATCATATTACCTGCCGCACCACCGATGGCTTGCGCTGCTACCACTACCGTAGACAAATCGGCGTTCAATCCAATTTGCTGCGCAGTTGAAAACTGGAAGTAAGAGAACATCATGTTACTGATGGTATTGGAGCCGGCAATAAAAGCACCCAATGCACCGATCCAAGGCGAAACATTCGGCCAAAAGCTTTCAAAAGCATGGGCGGCACTTTGAGCCAAAACCATAGGCATGGCAGGCAGCGCACCGGCCACATCCATATTGGCAGACTGCGAATTGATAAACACTTGAACCATGGGCACTGCAAAGAACAACGCAGGTGCGGCAGCAATCAGTGTTTTACCCGCATCACCCCAGCCGCGTTTGAAATTTTTCATGTCCATTTTGAAAATGAAAATACATGCAATTGCAACCAAAATCAAAATCGTACCGGGAGAGTAGCCGAATTGTACGGAACTGCTGATTTTAGTGCCGAACAGATTAGCCAGCTTGATGGTAGTCAACTCGCCGGTAAGGAAAGATTTAAGCGGAGCTACAACACGGGTCAGCACCAACAATGCTATTACAATCACATAAGGAGAAAATGCACGGAAAACTGAAAATGCGGGTTTGCCGTCATCTCCTTGTTCCGCAGTCAGCGAACCGCTCCAATGTGAATCCCATTTATCGCGCACAGGGAAATCAAATACTTCTTTAGGTACAAACAGGCCGCGTTTGGCTGCGGGCACTACCAGCAGCAAACCTATGAAACCGCCCACCAAAGAAGGGAACTCCGGCCCCATAAAACGGGCAACCAAGAAATAAGGCACGGTAAAGGCCAAGCCTGCAAACAAAGCAAATTTCCATGCTTTCAAACCTTCGGCAAAAGAGCGTTTTTCACCGAAGAAGCGGGTTAACATACCGCAAAGAATCAACGGAATCAGGAAACCTACCAAAGCGTGCAGCAGGCCGACGTTACCCGTAATCTGAAATAGGTATTGCTCAACAGTTGCAGGTGCAATAGCAGCAGCTACGTCTGCCTTGTTGCTGATACCTGAATTAACGCCCAACAGTAACGGCGTGCCAACCGCACCGAACGATACCGGAGTCGACTGAATAATCAATACCGACATAACAGCCGCCATAGCGGGAAAACCCAAAACCAACAATAAAGGGGCAACCACGGCGGAAGGCGTACCGAAGCCGGAAGAACCTTCGATCAGAGAACCGAACAACCAAGCCGCAATGATGACTTGAACGCGGCGGTCGGGGGAAATATCCATAAATCCTTGCCGGATCGACTTTAACGCACCGCTTTCTTTCAACGTGTTCAGCATCAAAATGGCACCGAATACAATGTAAAGAATGGTTAAAGCCACAATCACACCGTTTACGGTGGCGGCGGCTACGGTATTAAACGCCGCTCCCCATGCAAACAGTGCCAATGCAGCGGTAACCAAATACGCTGCCAGCATAGATACTTTGGCAGGCAGGCGCATGACGACCAACAGCACAAAGACTGTCAGAATCGGCAGCAATGCCAAAAAAGTATGAAGCATACTCATTTTAAAAGCTCCTCAGATGAGTGTTGTGTGAATGCGGCATTTCTCCCGCCTCTTATCGTTAGACCCGCAGGCTTCAAGCCTCAAGCCGTAGAAAAAACTTTCAGACGGCATCCGCTTAAAGCAGTTATGTTGCATAGCATGAGGGCCGTCTGAAAAATATGCGCTGTTATTGTGCTTGCTGCCGTTCGGCAATCATTTCGTGTAATGTTTTCGCAGCAGGTTTGAGCGGAATGCGGTTTTGCGTCCAACCCATCTGCTTGCTCGGCGTGAGCGAACGGAATTTGGTCGCCGCCCAACCGAAAGCACGGTAAGTTTTGCTGCCGCTGAAAATGCCGTTAAACGTGCGCCATGCAATCTGCTCGCCCAAATTGTGTGAAGCACCCTGCCCTTTAATCGGGTTCGGCACTTTTTCGCCGGGCGACCGTTGTGCTTCGGTACGCAAACGCATCAACAGCTCGGTAATCGGAATGCGTACCGGGCAGACTTCGGCACAGGCTCCGCACAAAGAAGATGCCGTAGGCAAATCTTTGGTGGATTCCAAGCCCAGCAGATGCGGTGAAATAATTTCACCGATGGGGCCGGGATAAGTGGTGCCGTAAGCAGCGCCGCCGATGCGGGTGTAAACCGGACAATGGTTCATACAGGCACCGCAACGGATACATTGCAGCGTTTGGCGCATCTGTTCGTCGGCATACGCTTGGGTGCGGCCGTTATCCAACAACACCAAATGCATTTCTTGAGGGCCGTCCAACTCGGCGCTGCGGCGCGGGCCGGTAATCATATTGAAATAAGTGGTGATGTTCTGACCGATGGCGCTGCGCGGCAACAGGCTGTATAACGGCGGAATATCCGATAACTTGGTAACCACTTTTTCAATACCGGTAATGGCAATATGCACGGGCGGTACGGTAGTGGTCAAACGACCGTTGCCTTCGTTTTCTACCAAACACAGCGTGCCGGTTTCGGCTACGGCGAAATTGACGCCGCTCAAACCTACGTCGGCAGTGCGGTAAATATCGCGCAAGGCGCGGCGGGCAATGCCCGTGAGTTCGTCCACATCGTCGGTAAGCGGGGTGTTCAGGTTATTGTGGAACAGCTCGCTTACCTGCTCTTTGGTTTTGTGAATGGCCGGCATCACGATATGCGTGGGCTTCTCTCCGGCCATCTGAACGATGTATTCGCCCAAATCGCTTTCTACGGCACGCATACCGCGGTCTTCCAAATAATGGTTCAACTCGATTTCTTCGCTGACCATTGATTTGCCCTTAACCATCAGGTTGCCGTTTTTGGCTGCGACGATGCCGTGGATAATTTGACAGGCTTCATCGGGTGTTTCGGCCCAATGTACTTTAACACCCAGCTCGGTCAGCTTGCTCTCGAGCTGCTCCAAAAGCTCGGGCAGGCGCGACAGGGAACGCTGGCGGATGTGCTCACTCAAAGTGCGCAGGGCTTGCAGTTCGTATTCGTCGGACAATACGTTTTTACGTTTTGTCATCAACATATCCATTGCCGTGCGCAGGCTTTTTCGCAACGGGGCATCGGCGAGCGCACCAACAGCATTCTGCTTGAAGGTTTCCGGTTTCGGATGGAAGTGTATGGTTTGTGTGTTCATATTGTTAGATATTATTTTTCTACGCCCGCTTTTTCAGACGGCCTGAGCGCGGGGATATTTCATTACCTGTCCAAATCAGACGGATCGATGTGCTCGGGCAATACCGCCAGCACGACCATATCGCGGGGGCCGTGGGCTCCGTAAGCCAATGTCAGCTGGATGTCGGCCGTTTTCGAAGGACCGGAAACCAAAACTACATTGGTAGGCATATTCGCCGCCATATTCTCGCCCTGCATAGCACTGTAAAAATCGTTGTACATTTTGGACGTATCGAACAGGCAGATATGCACCGGCGGCACAAGGCTTTGGCTGCGGGGCTGTTCTTCAGACGGCCACAGCAGCAGCGTACCGGTTTGGGCGATACCGCAGCGGACATCGGTAAAACCGGCATCTATATCGTTGAAGAAGCTGTCTTTCCAATCTTCAATCGGGCGGTCGAAAGCTTTGACTTCGATTCCTGCCGCTTGAACGGCTGCTGCCGCTTCTCTGCCGTGATCGGTTGCCAACGGCAACAAGATATTGCGCAAACCTTTTTCTCGTGCCACGTTAACCAAAGCCTGCTGCCAATCATTGCTGCGCACCCAGTAAATTTCGGTTTTTACCGCACGCATGGTTTTGGCCCAATGTTTCAGACGGCCTTCTTCCGTATCCCAATGGGGCGACATCTCTTCGTAATATTCTGCGGTGTCCGGCTCTTTCATCGGCGATGCGGCAGCTTTGCGCAGTTTGGCTAAAATATTGGCGCGTGCGTTACTCATACTTTGCCTCCCGTACGCTCCAATAAAAACGTAGCTATATGTTTGGGTTTGGGCATGCCCGGTTCGTCTTTGGCGATTTTGCCGCCGATGTTCAGCATACAGCCCGCATCGGCACTGATGATTTCAACGGCTTGCGTTTCTTTAAGCGCAGCCACTTTGTCGCTTACCATCGCGCCCGAAATATCGGGATGTTTCACGGAAAACGTACCGCCGAAACCGCAGCATTCACTCTCATGACCGTGTACCACTCGCTCAACGTTGGATAATTTATCGACCAACACCCAACCGGATACATGCACATTCATTTCACGGCGTGCCGAGCAGGAAGTGTGTACGGCCACTTTTGCCGGCAAGCCTTTGTCTTGCGGTTCGTAGCCGATAGACAACAGAAAATGGGTAAATTCGACCACCCTTTCTGAAATTTCATTGGCCTGACGCTCGTAAATGCTGCCTTTAAACAAGGTAGGCCAATGGTGTTTCATCATGCCGCCGCAAGAGCCGGAAGGCACAACCACCGGCCACGGCTCGGGAAACAGGCCCAACTGGGCTTTGGCCACCTCAAAAGAATCTTTCGGGTGTCCCGAAGAAAAAGCGGGCTGGCCGCAGCAACTCTGTTCCATCGGAAAATGCACGCGTATGCCCTGCTGTTCAATCAGCGTAATCGCATCCATACCGGCTTCGGGCATGAAAATATCGAGCAGGCAGGTGCCGAAAAAGTAAATATCGGTTGGTTTGCCGCCTGAAACGGCGGCATGGGTAGTGTTGTGGTTCATTTTGCTTTGATAGATTTTGCTTTTGATATTTTTGATATTATTTTTGGTTAATTGGTCTGACCAATTTGTTAATTGTTTTCTACTTTACGTAATGCTGTGTAGCCGGTCAAGTAGCTGCAACAAAATAAATGGGCTTCATAGCAGTGAAATTTTAACCGCCGCCAAAAAAGTTTACGGTACAATGCCCTGAGAATACCGCAGAAGATTTTCTGGCCGGTGTCAATTCGATAATAAATAAATGTTTTGAATAAAATCTGAAAATACATAGCTTTTCAGCCCTTCCCAAGCAACCGCCCTCCCAAATGATTCAGGTGTGAAATATGCAGCCGAATACCGCAGCCGTGGTCAGAACGCCCGGAATAGGCGCACAAATCGCTTCTATTTTAGAAGAACGGATTTTACAAAACGTGTATCCAATTGGCAGCAAACTGCCGCCCGAACGCGCCCTTGCCGAAGAGTTCGGCGTATCGCGGCAATCGTTGCGTTCGGCACTGCGTATTTTATCGGCACACGGTATGCTGCATACGCGGCAGGGCGACGGTCATTATGTTTCCAGCCGTGTCGAGAAAAATTTCCAATACGGCTGGGAAGATCTGCTGGATAAAAACGAGAATATGGAAAACGAGGTATTAGACTTCCGCCGCCATATCGAAGGAATGCTTGCCGCTTTGGCCGCGCAACGCCGCACCGAAGCTGATTTGATCAGGATGCGCGGATGGCTCGACAAGCTTCGCGAAGCCTACGCGCAAAACAATCTCGATCTGCAATCCGCCGCCGACGTAGGGTTTCATCAAGCGGTTGCCGAAGCCGCCCACAATATCATGTTCACCCGCCTTTCAGACGGCCTGCTGCGCCTGTTGACCGGCCAAACCAAACGCAACCTTGCCAATATGTTCGGCGTTCCCGACATCCACAGCCAACTGACCGCACAACATGATGCCATTTATCAAGCCATCAGGCGTCAAGATGCGGCAGGAGCCACTCAAGCCGCCCACCGGCACTTGGATTATGTGCAAAACAGCCTGAGCCGGCAACGCGCGCAGCAGCAGCGTGAAAAGCTGTCTCTTGCCCAAACCGCCGGCGATGCCCGCAAACCTGTTTTCAAATAAACATCTAATACATCGGCTAATACATCGGCAGGCCGAATCCTGCTTGCAAACCATCCGAAACCGCCAAGCTTTGTTCGAGGCCGTCTGAAATACAGCCAATCAGCACATTGTTAATACAAGGCAGCTAACGGCAGGCGGTAAAGACAAGGCACATCAGCGCAGCGAGTGCAGGCATTAGATAGTCAAGCAAGCAGCGCACAATGCACAAATACGCCTTGAACTGCATCCACATCTGAGGGTTTTGCAAAGGTCTCGGCCTTAGTATGGTTTTGCCATCATTCACATCCATATTCAAATGCTATGTAATGTAAATATCGCATTTCTGTTTCAAACTCCGCCGCGAATCGTTTAAAATCAAACCTTTTCTCCAAACACCAAGAAAGACTGCCTTATGACCTTCCAGCGCACACTCACCTTGACGCTTACCGCCATTACCGCAGCCGTTCTGACTGCCTGTTCGTCGCACGAGCAACCCGTAGAACCGATCCGCGACGGCTCACGCCCCTCTTCCCGCGCCGCCGAGGCTCCGGCAAAAATCCTATCGGATTATCAACTCTACCAAAACGCTCTGGCCGCCGCCAAACAAGACGACGATATTCTGCCGCAACAGTTTTTAAACCAAGCCGCCAACAGCGCAATGGCAGAAGAAGTCCGCAACGAATGGCTGAAAAGCTTGGGCCGCCGCGGGGCATGGCAGCAGTTCAACCGGCAATACGCCCAACTCGACAAAGCAGGCCGCTCTCAAGAAGCGCAATGCTACGCAGAACTGAACGGCGGCCGATTCGACGGCTTGGCTGTCGAGCTGGTTAAAGAAATCAAACGTCTGCCACAAGGCTGCACCCGTTTGGTGGAGAACGCCGCATCGGCAGGCCGTCTGAACGATAAAGATGCTTGGCGGCGTGTGCGCGGCCTCATCAGCAACAATCAAATCACAGATGCACGCAATCTTGCCGCCGCACTCGGCAGCCCGTTCGACGGCGACGGACAAGGTGCGCAAGAAGCCCGCTTGATCAGCATTATCGGCAACAGCGCGCAAAAGAACCCTGCTTCGGCCGGCCTGTTGGAAAGCATGTCGGGCAGCTTGACCCGCGAGCAAAGCGGCTATGCTTGGGCGGTACTGGGACACGTTCAGGCTTTGCGCCAAAACATGTCGACGGCACTCGCCTATTTCAACCGCGCCGACCGCAGCCAGCTGAGTAACGAGCAGTTCGAATGGTATGCCCGCGCCGCCCTGCGCCTGCAACGCTGGAACGAATTGTCCGGCATCATCGAAAGCATGCCTGCCAAACTGCAAAACGATCCGACCTGGCAATATTGGCTTGCCCGCAGCTATGCCGCACAAGGCGACCGCTCGCGCGCCAACGGGCTGTATGAAAAAGCCGCCGCATCGGGCCGCAACTTCTATGCGGTATTATCGGGCGAAGAACTCGGTCGCCGCGTCAACACGCGCAATAATGTCGGCGAAGCATCGAAAAGCGATGTCAAACAGCTGGCCCGCGACGGTGCCATCGACCGTGCACTGACTTTGTTTAAAGCCAGCCAGAACGGCGGCGATTGGAAAATGCGCCGCCAAGCTCAGGCAGAATGGCGTTTTGCCACGCGGGGTACAGATGAAAACTTACTGCTCACCGCCGCGCAATTGGCATTCGACCACCAGTTTTACGAAATGGCCATCAACAGTGCCGAACGAACCGATAAAAAACTGAACTACAATCTGCGCTATATCTCGCCGTTTAAAGAAATTACCGCGCGTTATGCGTCTGAAGTCGGCATCGACCCCGCATGGGTGTACGGCCTTATCCGCCAAGAAAGCCGTTTTATGCTCGGCGCACAATCAAGCGTAGGCGCACAAGGCTTAATGCAGGTGATGCCCGCTACCGCCCGTGAAATTGCCGGAAAAATCGGCATCAGCAGCAGCGAACTTTACACCATGAACGGCAATATCCGCATGGGCACATGGTATATGGCCGACGCCAAACGCCGCCTGCAAAACAACGAAGTGATGGCAACTGCGGGCTATAATGCCGGCCCCGGCCGCGCCCGCAACTGGCAATCGTCTGCCCCGTTGGAAGGCGCCATTTATGCGGAAACCATTCCGTTCAACGAAACCCGCGACTATGTGAAAAAGGTGATGACCAACGCCACTTATTATGCGAGTCTGTTCAACGAACCGCATACGTCGCTGAAACAGCGTATGGGTACCGTACCCGGCCGCTAATCAAACGGGCACGGTTCGGCAAACTTGAGGCCGTCTGAAAACACGTTTCAGACGGCCTCAAGCCAACAATCACACCTTGCTCTTATCTATATAGTTAATCAACTTAACTATAAACATTCATTGCAGCGGTTTTTTTAGGTCAGCTAAAAGGCGACACGCTTTAAAACAGACAAGGGCCATTATGCTGGGTGCAGCCACCGGAGATATTATCGGTTCCCGTTTTGAGTTCGATAACCATAAAAGTACCGATTTCGAACTGTTCACAGACGACTGCGGTTTTACCGACGATACCGTATGCACGGCTGCCGTAGCCGACTGGGTAGCCGGCGGCTGCCGTAACGACTTGGCCCTGCTTATGCAACAATGGTGCCGCCGCTATCCCGCGCCCCGCGGG
Organism: Neisseria sp. 74A18; assembly: GCF_001308005.1. Classification (NCBI taxonomy): domain Bacteria; kingdom Pseudomonadati; phylum Pseudomonadota; class Betaproteobacteria; order Neisseriales; family Neisseriaceae; genus Neisseria; species Neisseria sp. 74A18. The sequence goes on along the minus strand of NZ_LGZA01000005.1, from coordinate 15,517 downwards.
GCTTACGGTGCATCGTTCCAACGCTGGATACACCAACACCCTCCGCAACCTTACGGCAGCTGGGGCAACGGCTCTGCCATGCGCGCTTCTGCCGTGGGCTGGGCATTCGACACATTAGATGAAACCTTAGCCTATGCCGAAGCTTCCGCCGCCATCACACACAACCACCCCGAAGGCATCAAAGGCGCGCAAGCCGTTGCCGCTACGATTTTCTGGAGCCGCCACGGCTGCGACAAAGCGTTTATCCGAAACAATATTACCAATATGTTCGGCTACCGCCTCAACCGAAGTTGCCGTGATATCCGACCTGACTACACATTTGACGCGAGCTGCGCCGGCAGCGTGCCGCAAGCCTTTGCCGCATTTTTCGACAGCAACCACTTTGAACACGCCGTCCGCTTGGCGGTTTCTTTGGGCGGCGACAGTGATACTTTGGCCGCCATCACCGGCAGCATCGCCGAAGCTTATTACGGCGGCGTTCCTTCCCTTATCCGCGAGCAAACACTCAAGCGGCTGCCGCCCGACATTACCCGTGCCTTATTGAGCGTGCCGATGTAAAACGCAACAGCGCAGAAATACGCCGCAAACGGGGTTTGGCAAACGCCTCAACGTGAGTTTATTTGCTATATAATGCAGGCCGTTTCCCGTTCATCCGCCAAAGGCAAAACCATGATGCCGTTCACTCTGCCCGATACCCGCCCCTACCCCACCGACCCGGTAAAAAACAGCCTGCTGACTTATGCCGGCCAAATCGCCCACAGCACATCACCGGCACAACGCAAACTGTCTTCCGAATCGTTGCAGGCCGAAATTTATATGATGTTGCAGCAAAACCATTATCTCGGCCTATCGGTTGCCATGAACATGGCACCCGACACGGAAAGCTACCTCGCTTTGTTCAACACGTTAGATGATGCGCTTCAAGCCAAATCGGAGAATGAAATCCAATGGTTTGCCCTGCCCGTGGTATTGGTTGCCGGTTGCAATCAGGCGCAAACTCTGCCGCTCGACACCCCTTCGCTGGAACTGTGTGCCTGTTTGGCCGATTATCCCCACCTGCGCGAACTGATTCATGCTACATGGCTGCCCAAACTGGTGCGTTCTTCCGATCTGGCCGCCGTCAACGCAGGGCAATGGTTCGCAGCCAAACAAAACGAAGCCGCCGCACAAGCACTTGCCGCCCAATTTCCGCAAGCCGATTTAGACATCCCGCAAAACCAATCCGTGCACGTTGTTTTTGCATTGGGATATGGCAAGCAAAACATTCAGACGGCCCTTACCCCCAACCTGCGGGATGCCGCCCTGCCCCTGATGCAGGTATGGCAAACCAGCCTGACCCGGCCGGGCTTGACATTATTTGCCAACCCGTTGGCTCCCGCTTCCCCCCTGCACGCATTGACCGAAGGCAGCCACATGCGCACACGCATGGCCATGGACGTATTTGCCGCCAACGCCATCCGCGCCATCCGCCTGCAAAGCCCGCGCGTCGGCGTGGTTATGGCTGCCCAGCAAGGCGGAAAAATCCTGTTCGGCTTCAATGCCACCGACAGCGTATTCGAATTGGCCAACCAAGTTTTTACTTGGCCGCTCTCCCCTGCCGACCGCATCGAAACCATCCGGCAAAACTTTTTAGACCTGATGGTAGAGTGCCAAGTAGAAAACATACGCCAGCTGCACGATCCCTTACCCGAAGACGCCGAACTGCCTACTTACGCCCAAGCGCTCAAGCTCCCCGGGCATAATCCCTTATTTTCCGAACAGCCCTCATCATGAATACCTACCGAATTCTATTCGTCTGCCTCGGCAACATCTGCCGCTCGCCGATGGCAGAATACGTTTTACGCCACCAAGCCCGTGAAGCCGGCGTAGCCGACCGCATCATCACGTCAAGCTCAGGCACGTCCGGCTGGCACAACGGCGAAAATATGCACGAAGGCACATTGAAAAAACTCAAGCAGCAAGGTATTGACCCCTCGGGCTTTACCAGCAGCCAAGTTGCACACAGCGATGCCGAACATTACGATTTCATCATCGCCATGGACGACAACAACCTCGCCGAACTCACCCGCCTTTTGGGCAGCAACCCGGAAAAAATCTTCAAACTCACCGACCTGATTCCCGAAAGCGGCTATGATCACGTTCCCGATCCTTGGTACACCGGCGACTTCAACGAAACGTTCCGCTTGGTTTCTTTGGGCAGCCGTGCCCTGCTGAAAAAACTGAATCTAACCCATTAAAACCGCACGCTTATTTATAACAAATCCACTTGATATGAATAATAGAACCGTCATACCCGCGCCAACGTGAGTATGACGGACATGCTATTGTTAAGTGGATTGAATATGTATAGCCAAGCGAGCGTGCAATGGACAACGCAGCTGGGGGTTGTGCAAAGGTTTCAGATTATTCATCAAGCATTGATACCATCAAGATTGATACCACCCAACAAACTCGAGGCCGTCTGAAAACAGATTTTCAGACGGCCTCGAGCCATTTGGCGGACACGCAGAGATTGAGACCTTTGCAAAACCCCCAAATGTGGATGTAGTTCAAGGCGTAGCAGCACAGCGAGTGCAGACATATCATACAGATAGGCAAACGAGCGAGCAGCGCACAACGTAGAAATGCGCCGCAGATGGGGGTTTTGCAAAGGTCTCAGATTGGGTGTTGCAAATAAATTCAACTTGCCACGGCAAGGTATAGCAACGCCCAAGCAAAGTTAAATGGATTGACTATAACGCCTATTGATATAACGGCAATAGCGGCCGCCTGATCCGTTTTCCGTTTGAAATACCCGTGGCTACGGTGCTCGGCGTGACCGGCACAGTGCTGTTTCTCTATTTGCTGATGAGAAAGCCCGCCCATGCCGTCTGGAAACACCCGCCCTGTTTGGATTGCCTTTGCACTGTTATTGGTATCGTGCCTGCTCTTTCTCACCCTCAACACACACGGCAACTGGGGGTTTGTTTTGCCCCTGCGCGCCGCCAAGCTGGGCGCGTTGCTGCTGGTGGCGTATGCGGTCGGCGTATCGACGCTGCTGTTTCAAACGCTCACCAACAACCCTGTGCTCACTCCTTCGCTGCTGTGCTTCGACTCGCTGTATATTTTTTTGCAAACGCTGCTGGTGGCCGTTTTGGGCGGCACAGGCTACACCCATTTGCCCCCACTGGGCAAATTCGGTTTTGAAACGGCGGCCATGATAGGCGGCTCGCTGCTTTTGTTGGGGTGCTGGTCAAACAAGGCGGGCGCGATTTGGCACGGATGATTTTAATCGGCGTGATTTTCGACATTCTTTTCCGCAGCCTGTCATCACTGCTGCAACGGCTGATTGATCCCGAAGAGTTTGCCGTGGCTCAAGCCTATACGTTTGCTTTGTTTAATACCGTGAACCAAGACATTCTGATGATCGGCGCAACGGTGGTGCTGGCGGCTTCGTTTTTCATCTGGCGCGAACGCCACTGCCTCGACGTGCATCTGCTGGGGCGCAACCAAGCTGTGAACCTCGGTATCGACTATACCCGCCACACTTTGTGGATATTGGTTTGGGTGGCGGTGCTCACTTCCGTATCGGTTGCTGCGGTCGGCCCGTTCCGCGGCCCCGTCAGCTTTTTCGGCCTGCTGGCGGTGGCGTTGTCCAACCATTTTTCCCACAGCATCCGCCACAGCCTGCGCCTGCCGATGGCTTTTCTCACCGCCGCAGTGATGCTGGTGGCAGGGCAAACGGTATTCGAGCATGTTTTGGGCATGAAGGCGGTATTGAGTGTTGTGGTCGAATTTGCAGGCGGGCTGGTGTTTTTATGGCTGGTGCTGCGGCATAAGAAAACATAAACAAAACCCTTTGCAAACTTATTGTGCAAAGATGCCGTTCAAGGCATGCCAAAACGCAGAAACACGCCGCAAACGGTGTTTGAAAAGGCTGAAAATACTAGGTTCAGACGACATACAAGCATATTTATGCCGTCTGAAAAAACACAACGGCGGCAACCCGCCGCCGCTTTCCGCAATATCAAGTTTATGGCTGTTTTATGATTACCATTCAAAACGTCGGCTATCATATCGACGGCAATACGATTCTCAACAACATCAATTTAGCCATCCCTCAAGGCGATATTACTGCGCTGATCGGCCCCAACGGCGCGGGCAAATCGACGCTGTTGTCGCTGATGGCGCGCCTCAAACCCCTGCAAAGCGGCAATGTGGCCTACAACGGACACAACCTTGCCGCCACTCCCAACGCCGAGCTGGCCAAAATGCTGTCGATATTCACGCAGGAAAACAGCATCATGAGCCGCATCAGCGTGCGCGACCTGCTGATGTTCGGCCGTTATCCCTATCATCAAGGCAGGCCGTCTGAATACGATAAAACCGTGGTGGAAAATGCCCTGAACGAATTTCAGCTCGAAAGCTTTGCAGGCCGCTACCTAACCGAACTGTCCGGCGGCCAGCGGCAAAGGGCAATGATTGCGATGGTGTTTTGCCAAAGCACCGAATATGTGCTGCTCGACGAACCGCTGAACAATCTCGACATGTATTACGCCCGCAGCCTGATGCAGCTGCTACGCCGGCTCACACACGAGCATAAGCGCACCACCGTAGTTGTCTTACACGACATCAACCAAGCGGCGGCCTATGCCGACCACGTTGTCGCCATGCAAAACGGCAGCGTACTGATGCAGGGGCATCCCAATGAAATTTTTACCGAGTCAAACATCAAAAAACTGTTCGGTATGGATGTGGCTGTGCTGGAACACGAAGGCAGAAAACTGGTTGTGCATCATGTATTCATGTATAGTCGATCAACTTATTAAGACCCTGCCAAGCCGCACCCTTATGCGTGCAGCCGTCTGAAAAGCCGGTTCGCACAGCCGAAAATTCATCCCGATTAACCTTGAACCCGCGTTTCGCGCCGCCATTGCGCAAGCAGCTGATGAAGCTGGGCAGCGTGTTCGTGGCCGTTATCAATTGCGTTTTGCAGCAACCGGCAGGCCGTTTCCGCACTTTTCGGCGTGCCGTGTCCGTGGTAATACAGGCAGGCCAAATTATATTGCGCCACGGCATCTCCCTGATTGGCGGCCTGCTCGAACCAATAAGCCGCCTGCTCCGGATCGGCATCAACGCCTTGCCCGTTGTAATACATCATGCCCAAATTGGTTTGCGCCTTGCGGTGATCCAATTCGGCCGCCTGCAAATAATATTTGCGGGCAAGCATATAGTCTTGCGGGCGATCCAAACCGTAATGGCAGGCAAACGCGGTTTGATAAGCCTGATCAGACTTTTGAAACATCAATGCCGCCTGTTTGGCCTCTTCGTATTCGCCCGCACGGGTCAAAGCCGTATCGGCAAGCAGCTTTTGGTGCGCCGCCATATCGCCCAACTCGGCCGCACGGCGGTATTGCCGCAACGCCACTTCGCCGTCGGCATCAATACCCAAGCCGTAACGGAAAATATCGCCGAGCAGGCGCAGTGCTTTCGGGTGGTTGCGGCGGGCGGCGGCAGAGGCATGCTTGCGTGCCTTAGCGTAATCGCGTTCCACAAAACGCCCCGTCAAATACACCTCGGCCAACGCCGCCTGTGCATCGGCATCACCCGCCGCAGCCGCTTTTTCCAGCCAGCCCACAGCATCCGCCTCACCCAATTCCAGCAGCACTTCGCCTAAAGCAGACTGTGCGGGCGGCACATCCTGCAAAGCGGCCGGCGTGAAATGCTCCACGGCTTTGCGCAGGTTTTTTTCAACATATTGCCCGTAGCGGTATTGGTTGCCCAACAGCCAATGGGCGGCAACCAAACCCTGCTCTGCCGCACGGGTAAACAACTCGTGCGCGCGCTCCAAATCCGGCTCCGGGCTTTGCTGGTAATATTTGGCAAGATAAAGCTGTGCTTCGGCATGGTCTTGCGCCGCGGCCAATTCCGCCCAATGCACCGCCTGCGGATCTTTTTTATCGGCACAATATTCGAGCATCCTTAACTGCGCATGAAGAATACCCTGCTCGGCCAATTGTGCGTAGTCGGAAACTTGCTCTTCAAACGGCTCCCCGTTGGCCGCCCGTATTTGCAGCAGGTTGTAACGGGCATACAGATGGCCTTTATCCGCAGCCTGCTCCAACCAATAACGCGCGGCGGCATAGTCGGGGCGTGCGCCCGCTCCGTTCAACAAACAACCTGCCAATTGGAACGCCGCTTCGGTATGGCCCGCTTGGGCGGCCTCAAGCAGCAACGGAACAGCAGCGGTGCAGTTATCGGGGTTTTGCAGCAATAACTCATGCCCTTGCTGGAATAATGATTCTGGAGTCATTTGGGTCATATTATTTTGCCGATAAGAAAAAATGAAAATTACATTGTATAGCAACAAGCAGATAACATGTTATTTTTAAAGGCATATAGCATAAAAATACCTTTTAAAAACTATGCTTTGAACATAATTTTTCCATATTGTCCATTCATAATGAAGCAGTTAGGATAAACATACCGTTTACTTCTCCAAGCGTTTGAAATCCCGCGGACGGAATCCGAATACGCCTAAAGAAGCAAAATACAGAAAACCGCCCCAAGCCACCAAACCGATTAACTGAGCCGCTCTCTGCCAACCCGGCACCGCCTCCCACCGCAACGGCAGGTAAGCCTGAGCCGCCCACAAGCCCGCTCCCATAATAATCAAGGCCGCCAAAAGTTTGCACAAGAAAGCCCTCCAACCTGCGCCGGGTTGATAGATTTTATGTTTGCGCAGCAAAAAATACAGCAAACCGGCATTCAGGCACGCGCCCAAACCGATTGCCAACGCCAAGCCCACATGCTTGAGCGGGCCGATAAACACAAGGTTCATCAACTGCGTACACACCAGCGTAAAAACAGCTATTTTGACCGGTGTTTTAATGTTTTGACGCGCATAAAAACCGGGAGCTAACACCTTAATCATAATCAAACCCAGCAGCCCGAAAGAATAGGCAATCAGAGCATTTTGCGTCATCAGCGCATCGTTCAGGGTAAATTCTTTATACATAAACAGCGTCGCCACCAGCGGAAACGACAACACCGCCAGCCCCACGGCGGCCGGCATCGCCAACAGCATGCACAACCGCAAACCCCAATCGAGCAGCGACGAAAATTCCTGCGGATTACCGCCGGCGGCATGTTTCGATAAAGTAGGCAGCAGAATCGTACCCAAAGCCGCGCCCAGCACACCGGCCGGCAGTTCCATCAAACGGTCGGCATAATACATCCACGATACGCTGCCCGATTGCAGAAACGAAGCAAAAATCGTGTTAATCACCAACGAAATCTGCGCCACACTCACACCCAAAATAGCCGGCGCCATCTGCTTCATTACCCGGTTGACGGCAGCATCTTTCACATTCAGCTTAGGCAGTTTCAAAAAGCCCAATTTCGCCAGCCACGGCAGCTGGAAACCAAGCTGCAAAAGCCCGCCGAAAAACACCGCCCATGCGAGCGCCATTACGGGAGGATCAAAATAAGGCACAAGAAACAATGCAAAAACAATGAACGACACATTCAGCAAAGTCGGCGTAACGGCCGGAATACTGAATTTATGGTAAGTATTGAGAATCGAGCTTACAAAAGAAGAAAGGGAAATCAATAAGATATAAGGAAAAGTTACCCTCAGAAGTTCAGCAGAAAGCCGGAACTTATCGGGGTCTTTCGCAAATCCCGGCGCAGAAGCGTAAATCACCCACGGTGCCGCCAAAATGCCTATGGCCGTTACCACCACCAACACAAACGACAGCATCCCCGCCACATGGCGCACAAATTCGCGCGTCGCCTCTTCCGAACGGGTTTGCCGGTATTCGGCCAAAATCGGCACGAAGGCTTGTGCAAATGCCCCTTCTGCAAAAATCCGCCGCAATAAATTCGGCAATTTGAACGCAACGAAAAAAGCATCCGTTGCCATACCGGCACCGAAAGTGCGCGCAATAATCGTATCGCGAACAAATCCTAACAATCGCGACACCATGGTTAAACTGCCGACTTTCGCCAGCGCACCGAGTAAATTCATGGTTTGATTCTTTAGAAAATAACGTATTGCCGGTATGCCGTCTGAAAAAACTTTTCAGACGGCATACCGCCTTTTGTCAGCACGCCCAAGTGCAGGCGTTGGAAAGCGGATCAGCGGCGCATGAAACAGATAAAGAGCCTAACGATATAAAAACCGCAGCGCCGGAACAGACACGGCAGCATACCGCTCAACATATTGACCACCGTCCTGCCCGGCCCGAGCCGCGCCGAATCATCCGGTTGCTCACAACCGCAAAATACTTCTTTCTGCTTAGGCTGCAAAACCCATGATTCCGACAGTGTGTTTAAGACGTTTTCCGGGCTATGTTTTTATTCGGCACGAACCGCTTTGTACTGCAAAGCCCATCCAAGCGGAAACGGCCGCAAGATAACACGCTTTAACACGGTTTCCGATCATTGCGCCCACTGGTCGGCAACTAAAAACAGCACAGCCGTACCGAAAAGCAACATGCCCCAAAATATTTTTATTATTGATTTTCAAACCGAAAGATATATTTCAGACGGCCTATAATACTTGGCCGTCTGACAATCAGGTTTGATTAAAAACTGAAATGCGTTTGAGCTTACAGCTTGATGCTTGCCCGATCTTCGAGCACTTGATCGATCAAGCCGTATTTTTGCGCTTCTTCCGCCGACATATAATTATCGCGGTCGGTATCGCGCTCCACCTTCTCCAAATCCTGACCGGTATGTTTTGCCAGCAAACGGTTCAATTTCTCTTTCAACTTCAGCAGTTCGCGGGCGTGGATTTCGATATCCGAAGCCTGCCCGCCCAAACCGCCGCTGATCAGAGGCTGGTGGATCATCACACGGCTGTTGGGCAGCGCAAAACGTTTACCCTTCGCACCGGCAGAAAGCAAAAATGCCCCCATGCTGGCTGCCTGCCCCAAACATAAAGTAGATACGTCGGGCTTAATGAAATTCATGGTATCGTAAATCGACATGCCCGCCGTAACCGAACCACCGGGAGAATTGATATAGAAGAAAATATCTTTATCGGGATTTTCGCTTTCCAAAAACAGCAGCTGAGCCACTACCAAATTGGCCGTGTCGTCATTCACAGGCCCGACCAGAAAAACAATGCGCTCTTTCAGCAGGCGCGAGTAAATATCAAACGCACGCTCGCCTCGGCCGCTTTGTTCGATCACGGTAGGCACTAAATAGCCGTTATGAATATCGGGGATCATCATTACACTCCTTTTCAGGATATTCAGTAAAAAGCACCAAAGCGCGGAAGGCTGCTTCGGTGCTTGTTTGTATTAACCAAAAGTTTCAGACGGCCTTTGAACCTGTTCAACATATCCATTGCGGCAAAGTTTCAATGAAAATACCCGCCTATGCTGCATCCAGATGCTTGCAGTATATCCAAGCTTACATACACTTTTCCCAGCATCTGCGGTTTTTACCTCGAAAAACCGCTTACCAACAGACTTTGAACAGACTCTAAACCACAGAAACCTTAAGCCTGTGCGCCCATCACTTCGTCAAACGACAATACTTTCTCGCTCACTTTGGCTTTACCCAACACAAAATCCACTACATTGGCTTCAACCGCCAAAGAAGTCGGGCCTTGCAGGCGTTGTTTGTCGGCAAAATACCAGTCGATCACTTCTTGCGGATCTTCGTAGCTTTCCGCAAAGTCGGTAACCACGGCTTTCACTTGCTCTTCAGTCGGCTCCAGTTTGTGGTCGTCAACCAATTGAGCCAGAATCAAACCTAAAGCCACGCGGCGTTCAGCCTGTTCTTTGAACATATCGGCAGGCAGATCCAAATTGGCTGCATCAGCCATGCCTTGATTGATGAAGTTTTGTTTCATTTCATCGGCCAAACGTGCAGACTCATCGTTTACCAATGCTTTGGGCAACTGGATATCGGTTACTTTCAACAAAGCTTCCATAACCGCATCTTTGGTTTGGCTTTCAGTGCGGCGTGATACTTCGCGCGCCACGTTTTTACGCACTTCTTCACGCATTTTGGCTACGTCGCCGTCTTCGATACCCAAAGCTTTGGCAAACTGTTCGTCCACTTCGGGCAGAGTTGCTTCGGATACGTTTTTCAGGGTAATGGTAAATACGGCGGTTTTACCGGCCACATCTTTACCGTGGTAATCTTCGGGGAAGTTGACTTCCACATCTTTGCTTTCGCCTTCTTTCAAGCCCAATACGCCGGCTTCGAATTCGGGCAGCATTTGACCGTTGCCCAATACAAAAGGATAGTTTTGCGCGCTGCCGCCGTCGAATGCAACGCCGTCGATTTTGCCTTCGAAGTCAATAATCACACGGTCGCTGTTTTGCGCTTCGCGCTCTACATGTTTGAAGCTGGTGCGTTGCTTGCGCAGGATTTCAATGGTTTTGTCCACTTCGGCATCGCCCACTTCGGCGGTAACTTTTTCCACTTCTTGAGCGGATAAATCGCCTACTTTAACTTCGGGAAACACTTCGAAAACAGCAGCGATTTTCAGTGCGTCTTTGTCTTCCTGTTCTTCAACATTTTCAAAACGGGGAAAGCCGGCAACTTTCAGGTTTTGGGCCACAGCAACATCGTAGAATGCTTTTTGAACCATCTCGTTCAACACATCGTTTTGTACGCCGGCACCATACATAGAAGCAACCATTTTCAACGGTGCTTTACCGGGACGAAAACCGTCGATCTTCACGCGACGCTGGGTTTGCTGTAAGCGTTTGTCGGTTTCCGCATTGATTTCGCTCCACGGCAGAGACAACACTACTTTGCGTTCCAGATTTTCCAAATTTTCTACAGTTACGCTCATCGTAAGCCCTTACTATTATTTATAAAATCAGTTTTTCAACACCCGTACAGGCTTCGGAAGGCATCTGCACGGGAAACATTCAGATAAAAATCAGTCGCAAATTATAGCATATATTGAGATGGCTATAAAACAGGTATCCTTGCCTTCCGCCCCGGGGTGTTCGACAGCCGGCATCCGGCCTAATTCCTGCCTAATCGTTCCGCTTTATTATTTGCTCCGTTGCAGTGATTCAACCCAATAAACACAGGAATGTATATCATGAAAAAATTATTTGCCGCCGCTACCGCCGCCTTGACCTTATTTGCTTTCACCGCCCCTGCATCGGCAGCCCAATATATTACGTCCAAACAGGCCGTGGCCGCAGCCAAAGCGAAAGTCAAAGGCCGTGTAACCGATGTTGATTTTGACAGGGATTCACGACGCCCGCACTACGACGTAGATATTGTTTCGCGCGGTAAAAAGCATGAGTTGAAAGTTGATGCGCGCACCGGAAAAGTTTACTCCAACCGCATAGACTACGACGACTGATTACAACTGCTCCGCCGTTTAAGCAGCCCGAACGTCCAATAAAATAAGGCAGGCCGTCTGAAAAATTTTCAGACGGCCTGCCTTATTTTATTACGTTATCCAACCAACCTATTTTCTTTAAGCATCTAATTCATCGCTCAAATAAACTTTATTACCGGTATCTTGCGGCATGATCAGGTTCATAACCAAAGCCGCCACGCCGCCCATACAGATCGGATTTTGGAAGAGTTCTTTAACCGGCAGCAAGGCAAACACTTCAGGCTTAAAGCTCACACCCAAACCCAAGCCGATAGACGTTGCCGCAATCACCGCTTCACGGCGGTTGATGCCGTTAGTCATGATAATGCGCACACCGGCAATGGCTATCAGGCCGAACATCAACACCATCGCGCCGCCGATTACCGGGCTGGGAATAGTGGTAAAGGCTCGGCCGACAATCGGAAACAGCCCCAACACCACCAAAATGACGGCAATATATTTACCCACATGGCGCGAAGCTACGCCGGTCATCTGAATCACACCGTTGTTTTGGGCAAAGGTGGTCAGCGGCAACGAACCGAGTGCCGTTGCAATCACCGAAACCAAACCGTCGGCCAACACCCCGCCGCGCAAACGTTTTTGAAACTCGTCGCCTTCGTAGTCTTCGCCGGACACCATGGCCGTAGCCGTCAAATCGCCCACCGCCTCAAAAATACTCAGCAAATACACCAAACCGGCTACCAAAAACGGCACAAACTGGAAATCGAAACCGTATTTAAACGGCACGGGAACGGTAATCAAAGGCAGATCTTTCAGCACCGAAAAATCAACCATACCCAAAAACAAGGCCACGATATAGCCGGCAATCATACCCACTGCAATACCGCTCATGCGCAACAGCGGGTTTTTCAAGCTGTTGAAAAACAGCACCACCGCCAGCACAAACGCCGCCAGTGCGATATTTTGCCATGCACCGAAAGTATTGTTGCCCATCGCCGCAAAGCCGCCGCCGAATTCGGTAATCGCCACACTGATTAAGCTCAAACCGATCATCATCACAACCACACCGCTCACCGTAGGCGTGATGATTTTTTTCAGGTAGGGCAACAACCAAGCCGAACCCGCCACCAAAAATGCACCGACAAATGCCACACCCAATAAAGCGGATACCATCGCATGTTCGTCCAAGCCCTGCTCTTTCATGCTCAAGCCCAGCGAAATCATCACGCCGACAAATGAAAAGTTAACCGATTGAATCGACAGCAAACCCGAACCGACCGGCCCGAAACGGTTTACCTGCAAATAGGTGCCGATACCTGAGGCCACCATCGCCATCGACACCAAATAAGCCGTCATTTCAGGCGGCAGTTTGAGTGCACCGCCCACGATCAACGCCGGCGTAATCATCGGCACAAAAATCGCCAGTAAGTGGGTAATGGCACTCAATAAAGCATTGGCAAAAGGCGGCTTGTCTTCCAAACGGTAAACCAAGTCGGGCGCGTCTGTTTTCGGGGGCATGGGAGCCATAACACGGATTCCTTATATGTAATCGAACGATAAATTTTGTAAGCGCGGATTGTAAACAATTTCCATCCCTACTTCAATTTCCATCATCTCCACTTGTGCCTCAAAATCAGCTTTTTTCAGCATATAAGCATAACAACCGTTATGAATCAGGACATAAAAACCTTTTCAGACGGCCTCTCAAACCTTTGCAAACCTTTGCAGGCCGTCTGAAATCAGCATTTCACATCAATTCCAAAGTAAGCTACAATCAGCCAACTTTACAGAACGTTTGAGAAATAAAGGTTTTAACATGTTAAAAGGCAGCTTGGTCGCTCTGGTTACACCCATGAATCAGGACGGCAGCGTAAATTTCGACCAACTCAAATCCCTTATCGACTGGCACATTGAAAACGGCACCGATGCCATTGTGGCCGTAGGCACCACAGGCGAAAGTGCCACCCTGCCCGTAGAAGAACATTTGGCCGTGATTGAAGCCACTGTGAAACACGTCAACAAACGCATTCCCGTTGTTGCGGGCACAGGCGCCAACAACACCGTAGAGGCCATCGAGCTTTCCAAAGCCGCCCAACGCTTGGGGGCGGATTACACCCTGTCTGTCGTCCCCTACTACAACAAGCCCTCGCAAGAAGGTATCTACCGCCACTTTAAAGCCATCGCCGAAGCCGCAAGCATTCCTATGATCATCTACAACGTGCCCGGCCGCACCGTCGTCAACATGAGCGACGACACCATTCTGCGTTTGGCAAACATTCCCAATATCGTAGGCGTTAAAGAAGCCAGCGGCGAGATCGGCCGGGAAACCGATCTGATCAACCGCGTACCGGAAGGCTTTGCCGTTTATTCCGGCGACGACCCTACCGCCATGGCATTCATGCTGTGCGGCGGAGACGGCGTCATCAGCGTGGCAGCCAACGTTGCCCCAAAACCCTTCGCCGACATGTGCAGAGCCGCCCTCAAAGGCGACATCCCCGCAGCACGCGCCCTCAACAAACAGCTCGTTCCCGTTTACAACGTTATGTTCTGCGAGCCCAGCCCCGCCGCACCCAAATGGGCCTTGTCCGAATTGGGCAAGTGTAATCCGCATGTACGCCTGCCGATTATTGAACTTTCTTCAGACGGCCAAGACAAAGTACGCAATGCGCTTAAAGAAGCCAATTTGATTTAACCACAGGAATCGCCATATGAACCGAATGAAACCGGTAGCATTAACTCTCGCCCTTATCGGCCTTGCCGCCTGCTCCGGCAACAAAGAACAACCCAAACTCGACTATCAAACCCAAAACCGCAAAGTCGTTAACTTGGAAGTACCGCCCGATCTGACCAACCCCGATCAAGGCAATCTCTATCAAATTCCCGCAGGCACCGGAGCCGTTCGCGCCAGCGACCTTAACCGCAACAAGGCCGTTCAGCAACCCGTCAACCAAGCCGTATTGCAAGGCGTAAAAGGTGTACGCCTCGAGCGTGACGGCAGCCAACGCTGGCTGGTAGTCGAAGGCAAACAGCCTGCCGAAATCTGGCCGCTGCTGAAAGTTTTCTGGCAGGAAAACGGTTTCGACATCAAATCGGAAGAACCCGCCATCGGCCAAATGGAAACCGAATGGGCGGAAAACCGTGCCAAAATTCCGCAAGACAGCCTGCGCCGCCTGTTTGAAAAAGTCGGTCTCGGCGGCATCTATTCCACCAGCGAACGCGACAAATTCATCATCCGTCTCGAACGCGGCAAAAACGGCACCACCGATGTCTTCTTCGCCCACAAAGGCATGAAAGAAGTTTATGGCGACAAAAACAAAGACACCACCATGTGGCAGCCCCGCCCGAACGACCCTAACCTTGAAGCCGCCTTCCTCGCACGCTTCATGCAATATCTCGGCGTAGATGCCGCACAAGCAGAAAATGCTTTAGGTAAAAGCGTTACGCCTGTCGCCCGCAATTCCGGCGACCTAGCCACGCTTGAAGGCAACAGCCTGCTGCTTAACGGCGAACACAACCGCAACTGGCGCCGCACCGCCCTTGCTCTCGACCGTATCGGCCTGACCGTACTCGGTCAAAGCACAGAACGCCACGCATTCCTTGTGCAACCTGCTCCGCAGGAAGGCGAAGCCGTTAGCAACAAAAAACCCGGCATTTTCAAGCGTATTTTCGGCAAAGGCAAAAACAGCAATGCCGCCGCAAATACCGCCCAACCCGAACTGATCGTGTACGCCGAACCCGTTGCCAACGGCACCCGCATTCGCCTACTCAACAAAGACGGCAGCGCATACCAAGGCCGCGAAGCATCCACTTGGTTGAGCCGACTGCATACGGAACTGCGTTAACTTTGTGCAAAGGCCCACAAAAAAACAGCCCGCAACAACGGGCTGTTTTTTTTGTCTCTACCTTTTAGCTTAAGCCGGTTTCTTTATATCGCCAATCAACACATTTTTAATACAAGCCGAGACCTTTGCAAAACCCCACGCCAACAAACAGCCGGAACATGCTTCATCATGTTCCGGCTGTTTTTGCGTAAAAAGTAGGCAAATCACCCCTAAAATCCCCTTCAAGTGCCTCATTATGAGGCACTGCCTGCCTGTTCAGGCAGCAACAGGCACACCTATCCTGTTGGCCGCCTTCAACAGGTTCACACACATCGCCTTCAGGTGGCTTTGCGCCCTCACTTTGCCCAACCCGAAATAGGCTGCCCGGCCA
>NZ_LGZA01000049.1:0-9843 GCF_001308005.1 Neisseria sp. 74A18 | reverse complement strand
ATAAAAAATAAATAATAACTTAACAATAATTACTTTATGTCATTCAAAACGGAATATCGTCATCAATATCATCAACAGGTGCCGCAGGGGCGGCGGGAGTTTGACGGCGCGGCACTGCTGGCGGTGCGCTTGAGGCTTCTTGTTGGTAAGCCGGGGGAGCACTTTGATAATGCTGTTGCTGCGGTGCTGATTGTTGATAGCCTCCTTGGCTGTTGTCGTATTCTGCCGAGCCGCTGCTACGCGAACCTAGCATTTTCATCTCGTTGCCGATGATATCGTAAGCGGTACGTTCGATTCCGTCTTTGCCTATATATTTGCGGCTTTGGATGCGGCCTTCTATATATACCGAGCTGCCTTTGCGCAGATACTGGCCGGCCACTTCTGCCAGACGGCGGTAAAGTGTAATGTTGTGCCATTCTGTGCGTTCTTGGCGTTGGCCGCTGTTGCGGTCGTTCCATGTTTCGCTGGTGGCTATGCTGAAATTGCACACGGCTTCACCGTTGGGCATGTAGCGTACTTCGGGATCCCGCCCTAAGTTGCCGATTAAAATCACTTTATTCAATGATGACATTTTTTACTCCTGAAATGATTGCTTCAGCGGCTTTGGGGTCGAAACCTTTTTGCAACGCCTTGATATAAACGGTTTTGTGATCCTGACTGAACTGTATTTCTTCTACTGCCGGCAAGTTTTTCAATGCCGAATAGAGCTCTGTTTCCCTACCTTGCCATGTTTCCCCCACTGTAAAGCCCATGTTTTTTACCGGACGCGGTGCTGGGGCGGTAGCGGCAATCAGCAGCCATACTAAAGTTAGGAGGCTACAAAATATAAAGACACCGGAAAAGCCGTAGTGTTTCAATAAATAACCGCCGCAAGCACTGCCGACCACCAAGCCTACGGATTGCAAGGTATTATAAACACCCATCGCCGTGCCTTTAAGGTCTGAAGGTGCGATTTTGGATACCATTGAAGGCAGGCTGGCTTCCAATATATTGAAGCCGATGAAATAAATGATCATGCAAACGGTAATCACGGCAATCGAATGCAAACTGAACACTAAAGCTGTTTGAGCGGCTATCACGCATACAATCCCGCCGATAAATACCTGCTTCAATTTGTTGCGTGTTTCACCGATGATAATCAGCGGCACCATTGCAATCAAGCCGATAACCGTAGCCGGAAGATAGACTTTCCAATGGCGGTTATCAGTCAAACCCAAATCAACCAAAGCGAACGGCAGCGCGGTAAACAGTGCCATTAAAGCGGCATGTAATGCGAAGATGCCGAAATTCAAACGCAACAATTGCGTGTCTTTTAACACTTCGCCCAAGCGCGACGGCAAAGCTTGTGTATCTTCATGCAGGCGTGATTCTTTCGGATTGGGTGTAATCCACGCTACTACGCCGATGCTGATTAAGGTCAATATACCCATCATGGCAAACAAACCCGGCACGTCCAGCCAGCCCGTTAAGATGGGAGACAACACCAAGCTTACCGAAAATGTGAGGCCGATGGTCAAACCAATCATCGACATGGCGCGCGTACGCACTTCATCACGGGTCAAATCGGCTACCAACGCGGTAACGGCAGCACTTACCGCTCCTGCACCCTGCACTATCCTCGCGGCCACCAACATTTCCCAGCTTTCGGCAAACGCCGCCATAAAACAACCTGCGGCAAATACGAGCAAACCGAAATAAATCACTTTTTTACGGCCGAACTTATCTGAAGCCAAACCCAAAGGAATCTGCAACAGCGCTTGAGTCAAACCGTATGCACCGATTGCGAGGCCGACCATTTGTTTGTCGCCGTTTACGCCTTCCAATGAAGCGGTATATAAAGCCAACACAGGCAAAACTAAAAACATGCCGAGCATGCGCAGCGCGTAAACACCGGCCAGCGATGTACTGGCGCGCCATTCTTCGGGGAACATTTGTGTGCGGTTGCTTCTTGCCATAATAATTTTTGCCTAGCCGTGAAAGGTTTACGGTGGTGTAAAGTGATAAATGCCGCTGATTATACACGTTAAGCGTGGTTTGCCTTAGCGGGACCTTTGCTGCCATCTGCGGCACATTTCTGCGTTATGTGCCCGCTTTGCTTGCCCGGCGTGTGATATATCTGCACCCGCTGTGCTGCTACGCTTTAAGCGGCAGTTACATCCGCGGAGGTTTTACAAAGCTCTCTTGGCGTTCAGACGGCCTCTGCATGGCGATGCCGCACCGGCCGTCTGAAAAGCGTTATCAACCGTGCCATTGCCAACGGTTACGCCATGCACCAAGCACGGCATTGGGATATTTGTTACTGCCCAAGCTGCCGTTAAAACGTGCCAGTGCGCGGACAAAATTGCCGCGTTCTACGTTATTGTAATGCCGCAATATGGTGCAGCCGTAACGCAAATTGGTACGGATATCGAATAAATTGTGGGAAGGTTGGCCGATATAGTTTTTCCAAAACGGCATTACCTGCATCAGGCCGCGCGCGCCTACGCTGCTGATCGCGTACTGCCTGAATGCGCTTTCAACTTCAATCAATCCCAAAATAACCTGCGTATCCAATCCTGCGCGGCTGGATTCGTATTGTATGTTGACCAGCAAACGCTTACGCTCTGCTTCATCCGGAACATAACGTGCCAAACGCTGCGACATTTCGCGCAACCAACGCTCACCGTCGGCAGGACGGTCAAATACCAAACGCGCCGGATTGACATGGTTAACCGAACTGCGCATAACCGAAGCCACATCATCCGAAAGGGTTTCTTCGCGCTGTGCGCCGGCAAACAGCAACTTAGGGCAACATAACAATACGCCTCCGGCAAGCAAAAGCCGCCTTTTTTCGGGCGACTCGGGCAAATGAGTCAGGTTATTGCGTTTCATAAAATGTGCGGATATGGTTTTTGTTTTTCTACGTTAGTGGAATATATAAGTGGAATATAGATACACGTTATGTTTTCAGACGGCCCGTATCGTTTCAGGCCGTCTGAAAACATAGTGAATCCGTTAATCCAAATGTTCGCTGCTTTGCGCCAAAACCGTTCGGTTGCCGTTGGTTTCCGGCGCCGAAACGATACCGTCCGCTTCCATTTGGTCGATTAAGCGTGCGGCACGGTTATAGCCGATACGCAGGTGGCGCTGTACCGATGATATGGTGGCCTTGCGGGTTTTGAGTACGCATGCCACGGCATCGTCATACATTGGATCCAGCTCTTCATCGCCGTTGCGTTGGCCGTTGGCATTGCTGAACATATCATCGCTGCCGACTCCGGAAGTCAGAATATCGTCTATATAATCCGGCGCGCCGAACTGCTTGAGATATTCCACAACACGATGCACTTCATCATCGGCCACAAACGCCCCGTGAACACGTTTGGGATAGCCCGTGCCCGGCGGCAGGAACAACATATCGCCCTGACCTAACAGGTTTTCGGCACCCATTTGGTCGAGAATGGTGCGGCTGTCTACTTTGCTCGATACCTGAAAAGCAATCCGGGTTGGAATATTGGCTTTAATCAAGCCGGTAATCACGTCTACACTGGGGCGTTGCGTTGCCAAAATCAAATGGATGCCCGCCGCACGCGCTTTTTGCGCCAAACGTGCAATCAACTCTTCGATTTTCTTGCCCGCCGTCATCATCAGGTCGGCAAATTCGTCCACCACCACCACAATAAACGGCAGTTTAGATAATGGTTCCGGCTCTTCGGGCGTGAGGCTGAAGGGGTTGGCCAGCATTTCGCCGCGTGCCGCCGCTTCGGCGATTTTTTGGTTGAAACCCGCTACGTTGCGAACACCCATATGGCTCATCAGACGGTAGCGTTTTTCCATTTCGTTCACACACCAAGTCAAGGCATTGGCCGCCAACTTCATATCTGTTACCACCGGCGCTAACAAGTGCGGAATGCCTTCGTAAATCGACAACTCCAGCATTTTCGGGTCGATCATGATCATGCGGACTTCATCCGGCGATGCTTTAAACAGCATGGACAAAATCATCGAGTTCACGCCCACCGATTTGCCGGAACCTGTTGTGCCCGCCACCAAAAGATGCGGTGCTTTTCCTAAATCGGTTACCACGGGCGCACCGGTAATGTCTTGACCCAACGCCAAAGTCAGTTTGGATTTGGATTCTTGAAACGCGGTTGAATTGAAAATCTCACTCAACCGTATCATCTGCCGTTTGGGATTGGGAAGCTCCAAGCCCATGCAGGTTTTGCCGGGAATGGTTTCAACCACCCTGATAGACGAAACACCGAGCGAACGGGCCAAATCTTTTTCGAGATTCATCACCGCATTGCCGCGCACGCCTACGTCGGGTTCGATTTCATAGCGGGTAATCACCGGGCCGGCATAAGCATCCATCACTTTTACCTTCACTTTGAATTCGGCCAGCTTTTCCTCTATGGTAATGCTGTTTTCGAGCAAAGCTTCTTCGGTTTGGGTTGCGCTTAAATCGAATTGCGGCGGCTGCAGCAAGGCTATTGTCGGCAATGGAATTTCCGGAGCATCCGTATCAGCAGAAACCAAATGTTGCGGAGAATGATGATTTTCAGACGGCCTGATGCCTGTTTGTTCTGCCGAAAGGTGTTCGGCGGTTTGCTCGAAAGCGGCAACGGCACTATCGGGCATGCCCGCTGTTTCGCTGTTTAAAGCGGCCGTCTGAAACCCGTTTTGCTCATATTCGGGAGCGGATTCATGTAGCAGACGGTCGTGGATACTCCAAGCCGGACGGGTGCTGATGTGTGCATTGGCTGTTTCGGTATATTCGGGCACGGAGCGGTTTGCGGTTGCGGTTAGGGTGTTGACCGGTGCCGGCGGCTGCACATTATGAAAAACAGGCGGTTCAGGAATATCGATTACCTGCCGCTCCACTTCCGGTACGAGCGGAGGTTCTACCACTGTGGCACCGGCATCCGGCATGGCCGAATACGGCGTAAAACGAGTTGAAATCGGTTGGATAACCGATGCAGGCTTTACCGGCGGCTGAAGCTGGACTGAATGGCTCTGCTCCACACGCGCGGCATCGGGAATCACGCTTTCGCGCATGGCCGTGTTAACTCGGCGTATCCGTTGGCGGTTGACCGGAGAATCGGTACGCGCCAAATTGGCAAACACTTCTCCCTCCGGAATGATTTGCGGCTGTGCAACCTGAACGGGAGCCTGTGCGGATATTTGACGGCGGCGGGCCATCCGCTGCCGCAGCAGATTGGAACGGATGTCTTCTTCGCCGATTGTTTCGGGGCGGCCTTCCGCATTCAACACGGATTGTGCTATCTCGGTTCGGGGCACGGAATGGGACAGTTGCCGCACTTCCGACAACACGCGTTCACGGGTGCGGATGACCGCAGGATCGTCCAAATCAATGGTTTTCAGCTCCACCACAGGAGCCGGTGGCGCAGCTTCTTCCAATGCCGGTTTGAATGTCCAATTGATTTCCACCACTTCCATATCGGGAGAAGGATTGGAAAAAGGTTTGGCCGTCTGAATATCGGTTTCTTTTTCCTGCCACTCCGCCAAATGCGTTTCCTGCAAAGCTCTCGTGGCCTCTTCCAGCGTAATCACAGGTAAAGAAGCATCGGGCTTGTGTGTACGGTATTCTTCTTCTCCGAAAGCCACATAAGGAGCAGGAGCAATGGCTTTGCCCGTTACAGAAGTACGTTTGCGTTCGGCTTTGGATTCCGGCTGCGGCAATACCGCACCGAACATCGGAATATCGGCCGGTTCTTCTGAGGCAGGTTCGACCGCACCGTCTGCACCCGTAACCTGACCGTCAGATTTTTGCGTTTCGATATTTGCTTGGTTTGAAACCGGCTCGGCTTTTAAAGCACGAATGGGCGCTTCATCTTGTTCAGACGGTTCTGCCTGCTCTAAATCGCCGCCTACCTCTTGAAATTCTTCTTCATGCACATCTGCAGATTGCAGCGCCGCTTTGGGGGCAGATGCAAAAATGGGCAGTTCGTTTATCGATTCGTCGTCTTCGGGCTGATCTTTTCTCTTGCCTGAGGTGGCGTCCAATTTACGACTGTGCTTGGGCGACAAGGCGCGGAATTTTTCTACGGTTTTATCGTAAACGGCCTTAGCCTCTTCTGCCGCACGGTGGCTTTGACGGGTGTTTTTCAGATTAGGATCAACGCCCCGCAACACTTTGGCCGGCTTAACATGCCCGTCGACAGACGGCGAAGGCACATCACCTGCTTCATGACGGCTCAGATAAGTCAGCTCGCGCAGCCATTCCTGCTCCTGACGATGGCGCACCCATAACACACCTGCAATCGCACACAGTAAAACAATCAGTAAAAATGTCCACAACATGAAAAAAACAGCCCGGATTTGATTTTGGCAAAGTGCCTATTCTAGCCTGTTTCGCAGCTGAAAAGAACCATTTTCATATTTGCTGGCAGGTTTTTTCGACAAAGGGTCATACCGTTTTGAAAAACCGCCCTGCATCCCGCATGGCTCAGCGCCAGGTTAAAATACCCATCCCTATCGAACAAACGGTTATCCATGATTATCAAAGCGGTTTAATCTCTATCAAAGCCGTCTGAAAAGCATTCAGACGGCTTTGATAGGCTATGCTACAATTTGAACCGATTTTCATTGCATTACATAATTATTTTAACAATTCACGCATCTCACAAACGCCGATACCGCTTAAACAGCCCAAAACCGAAAGCTGATACCCAAACCGAACATCTCAACCCTTAGCCGACCTCGGTTATTTTGTCATTGCCATCAATCAATTCAGTTAACGAGGAATGTTACTATGCCTGCCATCGCCCATGATATTTTCAAAGCCTACGACATCCGCGGCATCGTCGGCAAAACCCTAACCAATGAAGCAGCCTACTTAATCGGCAAAGCCATTGCCGCCAAAGCCGCCGAGAAAGGCATCAAAAAAATCGCATTGGGGCGCGACGGCCGTTTGAGCGGCCCCGAGCTGATGGAAAATATTTCAAAAGGCTTAACCGAAAGCGGCATAGACGTACTGAACGTCGGCATGGTAGCCACGCCTATGCTCTATTTTGCCGCCATCCGCGAATGCGAAGGCAGCGGTGTGATGATTACCGGCAGCCACAACCCGCCCGACTACAACGGCTTCAAAATGATGCTCGGCGGCGATACGCTGGCAGGCGAAGCCATTCAAGAGCTGCTGGCCATCATTGAAAACAAGCGTTTTGTTTCAGACGGCCTCACAGGAAACGTTACCGAAAAAGACATCTCTGCCGAATATCAAAACCACATCGTCGGCCACATCAAACTCAAACGCCCGATGAAAATCGTCGCCGACGCCGGCAACGGTGTAGCCGGTGCGTTTGCAGGCAACTTGTACCGTGCGCTCGGCTGCGAAGTAACCGAACTCTTCTGCGATGTAGACGGCAACTTCCCCAACCACCACCCCGACCCTGCCAAGCCGAAAAACCTGCAAGACGTGATTAACGAACTGAAAACCGGCGACGCAGAAATCGGCATTGCCTTCGACGGCGACGGCGACCGTTTGGGCGTAGTTACTAAAGAAGGCAACATCATTTATCCCGACCGCCAACTGATGCTGTTTGCCCAAGACGTATTAAGCCGCAACCCCGGTGCCAAAGTGATTTTCGACGTAAAATCCACCCGCCTGCTCACCCCGTGGGTGAAAGAACACGGCGGCGAACCGATTATGGAAAAAACCGGCCACAGTTTCATCAAATCTTCGATGAAGAAAAACGGCGCACTCTTGGCCGGAGAAATGAGCGGACACACTTTCTTTAAAGAGCATTGGTTCGGCTTTGACGACGGCCTCTACGCCGGCTGCCGCCTGCTGGAAATCCTTTCTGCAAGCGACAATCCTTCCGCCGTACTGAACGCTTTGCCGCAAAGCATTTCCACACCCGAGCTGAATATCGATTTGCCCGAAGGCAGCAACGGCCATAAGGTCATTGAAGAATTGGCACAAACCGCCGAATTCGACGGCGCAGCCGAAATCATCACCATAGACGGCCTGCGCGTAGAGTTCGCCGACGGCTTCGGCCTGATGCGCGCCTCCAATACCACGCCGGTGCTGGTGTTGAGATTTGAAGCCGACAGCGAAGAAGCCATCGCACGGATTCAAAACCAGTTCAAAAAAGTGATCGAAAGCAACCCTGCATTGCATTGGCCTTTGTAACAGATAAACATTTTTCTACCGATAACAGCTGTGATGCCTGCTGCACAACCTTGTATGCAGTATCGCAGCTGATGATTATTTGGCCTGAAAACTATCTTTTTTCAGTAAAATCAAAACGTAAAAAAATAATTCATATTCAAACAAATATTTTTCACTTCCCTTGATCGGCACTTGGTTTTAATTTCGATTTGTTTAAGTGCATAATCCGATCAAACAACTTCAAACTTTGTTCATAGCCAATAACCTATTTTTACTACGGCGTTGCTGCGCCTTAGCTCGAAGAGAACGATGGTGCAAACTGCTGAAGCGGCAACAGAATCGGTTTCGTACTCTGCTGCTTGCGGCCTTGTATTAAAAATAGCTTGATTGACTATATCTCCATTGCCGCGGCAATCAGTTGATTGGCTGCAAACAAATAACAAACAGATAAACCGAAGGCAACCGCCATGAGCTTACACAGCAAACCAAGAAAGAAACTCAGCTTCGAATTTTTCCCTACCCGCACGCCCGAAGGCCGTGCAAAACAAGTGATCACACGCAAACAATTGAGCCAGTTCGACCCCGAATTTTTCTCCTGCACATCCGGTGCGGGCGGCTCGACCAAAGAAGGCACGATGCAGGCCATCCAGGATATTTTGAGCGAAGGCATCGCCGCTGCCCCCCATCTGCCCTGCGTCGGCATACAGCCGCAAGAAATCATTGATTTGCTTAACGAATACAAAGCACTCGGTGTGCGCCATATTGTTGCACTCAGGGGCGACATTCCTTCCGGCATGGGAGCGGGTTCAGACGGACTGCGTTATGCCAATGAATTGGTTTCATTAATTAAAACCGAATTCAACAATGATTTTCATATCGAAGTTGCAGCCTACCCCGAATACCATCCGCAATCGCGCAGCGCAGAAGACGACATCAACAACTTCGTGCGTAAAGTAAAGGCAGGTGCCGATTCGGCCATCACCCAATATTTTTACAATGCAGACGCCTACTTCCGTTTTGTTGACGACGTGCGGGGGCGTGGCGTTGACATCCCGATCATTCCCGGCATCATGCCGATTGCCAGCTTTTCGAAACTCTCGCGCTTCTCCGATACTTGCGGAGCAGAAATCCCGCGTTGGCTGCGCCTGAAGCTTCAATCTTATGCCGATGATACGGCTTCCATCAAAGCGTTGGCTTTGGATGTGGTTACCGAAATGTGCGAACGCCTGCTGCGCGAAGGTGCGCCCAGCCTTCACTTCTACACTTTGAACCAAGCAGGTTTGGTTTCGACCATCTGCCAGCGTTTGGGTTATTGATACAGCAAAACAAATCAAACGTTAAAGCTTCGAATCCATATTAAAAGGCCAGCGGATTCAAATTTGAAGTGCAACTTTCCACAACAGAAAAAGGCCGGTATGCGGTAGCATACGGCCTTTCCTGCAAGAAAGATTGCATATGAGCTACACACAACTGACCCAAGACGAACGATACCACATCCAATACCTGTCCCGCCGCCACAGCATCAGCGAAATCGCCAAACGGCTTAACCGCCATAAAAGCACCATCAGCCGCGAAATCAAACGGCACTGCCCGCAAGGGCAGCCAATACAGTGCCGAAAAAGCCCGACAGCAAAGCCGGCTTACCAAGCAGCGCAAAAGAAAGCCCTATAAGCTCCATTCGCAGCTGATCCAACACATCGCTACCCTCATCCGCCGCAAACTCAGCCCCG
>NZ_LGZA01000048.1:0-10108 GCF_001308005.1 Neisseria sp. 74A18 | reverse complement strand
ACGGCAAGGAATTCTACCGCCACACCCGAATAGCCAAAGCATTGGTGGCTGAAACCTATTTCTGCCGTCCTTACCGTTCTTGGGAAAAGGCGCTGAATGAAAACACCAACGGACTCATCCGCCAATACTTCCCCAAACAAACGGATTTCCGCAACATTAGTGAGCGGGAAATACGCAGGGTTCAGGATGAGCTGAACCACCGGCCAAGAAAAACACTTGGCTATGAAACGCCAAGTGTTTTATTCTTGAATCTGTTCCAACCACTACTGCCTGAGCGTTGCACTTGAAATTCGAATCTAAGGCCGTCTGAAAAATTCAGACGGCCTCTTAATAATTTGAAAATACAGAATAAGCTCCTATATTTGCCTTATCTAATTAGTAATAGAGCGAAAGTAGCCATAAAATGATTTCTTTTACTACACTGGTTATAGCAGGCATTTTATTCGTTATTGCGTTGTTGGCGGGCATCTTCCTGCCGCATCCGATTACTTGGATAAGTGCATTGATTTTAGGCGGAATCTTATTTTTTATTTTGTTGCCGAAGTATCAAGGACAGCAGCAGGCGATTAGTCATGGAGTTGAGATTCAAGCCGCCGTACAAGAAGTGCGGGAGTGGAGCAGGAAAACGGGAGACGGCGATTATATAGACCGGTATGAAATTATTGCCGTAGCACCGAATCCGGATAACGGCGAAATGTACACATTCGTCAGTCCGCCGATGGGTCAAGATCCCAAACCTTATCTGAAAGACCGGATAACCGTTAAAGTAGATTGGTCCAACCCCAAAGCGTATACGATGGATTTGTCGTTTTTACCGTTTCAAGTTCATTAAAACGCCTGTAAATGAGAGATTAGAACTGCCGTCAGAAAGATGTGAAGCGGTTTTTTAGCTCCGCAATGCTTTCTGACGACACGGCCTAAGAAAGATCGATGCGTTCCCGTAATACCGTGCTGATTTTGGCTATCAATACATCGATGGCCACATTATTTTGTTCGTCGCACGGAATGATAATATGGGCGTGACGTTTGGTCGGTTCGACAAATTGGTTGTGCATAGGGCGGACTTGTTCCGTGTATTGCTTAACTACCGATTCCACCGAGCGTCCGCGTTCCTGAATATCGCGCAGCATTCGGCGGATAAAGCGCAAATCGGCATCAGTATCCACAAACAGCTTGATATCCATTAAGTTTCGGATTCTTTCATCATATAAAGCCAAAATACCTTCGATAATAATCACATCTACCGGTTCTTGGTATTTGGTTTCCGAATGGCGTATGTAGTTTGTGTAGTCATATTGCGGAATGTCCACCGCTTTGCGTGCCAGCAGCAGATTTATATGGTTAAGCAATAAATCATTGTCGTAGGCAGAAGGATGGTCGTAATTCTGCTTCTTACGCTCCTCAATAGGCAGTTCGGGCTGATTTTTATGATAATAGTCTTGTTCGATAATGGTAATCGGACTGCCGCTAAATTCACGGTAAATTGCCTGAGATACCGTTGTTTTACCCGAGCCCGAGCCACCGGCTACGCCGATAATAATAGGTTTTTTCATCGTCATCATTTCTCTTGCTAAATGAGCCGCTATTATAACGCGAAACCTTCCTGCATTTTTCAGACGGCCCTAAAAGCAAGGTATGCGGCAACAGTCAATATCCGATACAATTAGGCCGTCTGAAAAAAGGATACTTCGTATGGCAAAACCCAAAGGCGGCTTGGGCCGCGGTTTAGATTCTCTTATCTCCAACAACATCGACGACGGCGGAAACGACCGCTTAACAACCGTAGCCGTGTCTGATATCCAGCCGGGCCGCTATCAACCCCGAGTACAAATGGATGACGAGGCTCTGCATGAATTGGCAGAATCTATCAAAGCGCAGGGCGTGATACAGCCCGTGATTGTGCGTGAAAGAGGCTTATCGCAATATGAACTGATTGCAGGCGAGCGGCGTTGGCGTGCCAGCCAGCTTGCCGGTTTGACTGAAATTCCGGTCGTTATTAAAAGCATTAGCGATGAAACAGCTCTGGCCATGGGTTTGATTGAAAATCTCCAGCGCGAAAATCTTAACCCCATTGAAGAAGCGCGTGGTTTAAAACGCTTGGCCGACGAATTCAGTCTCACGCATGAAACCATCGCCAAAGCCGTAGGAAAAAGCCGCAGCGCCATATCAAACAGCCTGCGATTGCTCGGTTTGCCCGAGCCTGTTCAAGATATGCTTTATCAACGCCGTTTGGAAATGGGCCATGCCCGTGCATTATTAACCTTGCCGGTTGTGGATCAATTATTGCTGGCTCAAAAAGCAGTGAAGAACGGATGGTCGGTACGGGAAGTCGAACGTCGCAGCCAAATGCTGCAACAAGGACACAAACCCGCCGCATCAAAAAAAATAAACCCCGATATACGCCGTCTGAATGAAGCGATTACCAACAAACTGGGTGTGAATGCAGAAGTTCAGAGCAGAAACCAGAAAAAAGGCAAAATCGTTTTATATTTTGATACCCCTGAAACATTAGAAAATCTCTTACAGCAGCTGGGCATCGATTACGATTACTAAAAACAAGTTTATATTTAGGCAAACTTCAGCAAAGGCCGTCTGAACATTTCAGACGGCCTTCGATTTAAAATAAATTGTGCCGAACTTACAGTAAAAAAAGCAGAATATTCACAAATATACAGATAATCCGCTGTTTAATTTTTAACGATGTGTAGTATCATGTAGTCTGCTTGTGAGAGGTAAGCAAGTTTCGGTAATATCAAACAAAACTAAGGCAGATGTTCAGTTGACAAAGGTTAACAATTGTCTTGACGCTTAAACACATCTTGATTATAGTAGCCCCGCTTAATCATGCCTTTGAGTCACTTGTATGAATAAGATTTTATATGTGCAGTTGGCTGCGTTGGCAATAGTTGCTTTTGTGTGTGCGGTAGTTAGTGGAGAAAGCGGATTTTGGTCAGCCTTGGCAGGCGGCCTGAATTATTTGCTGCCTTCCGCAGCAGCGGTATTACTTTTAAAACTTTTCAAGCCCTACCCTCATTTGGCCGGAAAAATCTTTCTGTTGGGAGAAGGTTTAAAAGTAATGCTGGCATTAGTGTTAATGATCGTGACCTTTGCAATTTGGCACGAAACGCTAAAATTTTTACCCTATATAGCAGGGTTATTTGTAGTCAGCCATCTGGTTTTTTTAGCATTGTTGAGAGTTAGAGACTATGGCAGGTGAATCGATGACTGCTGCAGACTATATCAAGCACCATTTACAAAGCTTGACCAGTTTGCAGGATGTAACCCAAGGGCAAGGCCTTAAGAATATCGCTGATTTTTCCTTCATCAACTTAGATGCCGTATTTTTCGCGGTTGTGTTGGGTATCATAGGCAGCTTTTTCTTGTGGCGCGGAGCAAAAAAAGCTACTGCCGGAGTACCCGGCCGTTTTCAGGCCGCAGTAGAAATATTGTTCGAGTTTGTGGACGATATGTGTAAAAGTATTGTTCACAACGAGCAATCACGCAAATTTGTTGCGCCGCTTGGTTTAACCTTGTTTGTGTGGATTTTCTTGATGAATGCCATGGATTTGCTTCCCGTAGATTTGCTGCCCTTAGGGTGGCAGATGGCTACCGGTGAGCACCATGCACTACTCCGCGTGGTTCCTACTGCCGACTTAAACACTACTTTGGCCATGGCAATCGGTGTTTTGCTAATCTGTATTTTCTATAACATTAAGATTAAAGGCTTTGGTGGTTGGATGCACGAGATGTTCACTGCCCCGTTCGGCCCCATGTTGGCTCCTGCAAACTTTATTCTGAATATTGTAGAGTTCTTATCCAAAACGGTATCACACGGTATGCGGTTGTTCGGTAATATGTATGCCGGTGAATTGGTATTCCTGCTGATCGCCCTTTTAGGTGGCGCATGGGCTGTATCCGGCAGCGTAGGAATCATGGATCCGATCATGTTTGTATTCCATATTCTTGCCGGTTTAGTATGGGCTATTTTCCATATTTTGGTTATTACTCTGCAAGCATTTATCTTTATGGCTTTGGCTTTTGTATATATCGGCCAAGCACATGATGCACACTGATCATCTGTATTGGTTTGCTTCCCATCATAAAAAATGGTTTTTTCAACGTAGTTTTTAACCTTTGTTTTTAATTAAGGAGTTTTAAAATGGGTTTGATTGCTATCGCATGTGGTTTGATTGTTGCATTGGGTGCATTGGGTGCGTCCATCGGCATTGCCATGGTAGGTTCTAAATATTTGGAATCTTCTGCCCGCCAACCTGAATTGATTGGCCCGCTGCAAACCAAACTGTTCTTGATTGCCGGTTTGATTGATGCTGCGTTCTTGATCGGTGTGGCCATTGCTCTGCTGTTTGCTTTCGTTAACCCGTTTGCAGGCTAATCCGAACAGGGAAGCGTTTCGAATTTGTACGAAACACTGTTTGATTAACCCTAAATACGAAGGTTAAGTAAAGTGAATATTAATGCAACCTTATTTGCGCAGTTAATCGTATTTTTCGGTTTGGTATGGTTTACCATGAAATTTGTGTGGCCACCTATCGCAAAAGCCTTAGACGAGCGCGCCGATAAAATCGCCGAAGGTTTGGCTGCTGCCGAACGCGGTAAGAGCGATTTTGAACAGGCAGAAAAGAAAGTTGCAGAACTCTTAGCTGATGGGCGTAACCAAGTTGCCGAAATGGTGGCAAACGCCGAAAAACGTGCAGCGAAAATTGTAGAAGAAGCAAAAACTCAAGCTTCGACCGAAGCTGCGCGTATTACAGCACAAGCTAAAGCAGACGTAGAGCAGGAAACTAACCGTGCTCGCGAAGCTTTGCGTGAGCAAGTTGCTGCATTGGCTGTAAAAGGTGCCGAATCCATTTTGCGTAGCGAAGTCAATGCTGAGAAGCATGCGCAAATGTTAAGTGCCCTAAAACAGGAGCTGTAACCTTATGGCTGAGTTCGCAACAATTGCCAGACCCTATGCGAAAGCATTGTTCGGATTGGCACAAGAGAAAAACCAAATACAGTCTTGGTTGGGCGGACTAAAAGAATTAGCGTCTGTTGTGCAACAGGAAAAAGTTGCTGCATTTGTCGAGCAGCCGGAGCAAAGTGTCGCCGAAAAAGCAGATGCTTTGGCTAAGCTGGTTGATCTAAGCGACTCAAATCTGAAAAATTTTGTATTGGTGCTTGCCGAACAAAAACGCTTACAGATTCTCCCTGAAGTTTATGCGCAATTTCAAGACTTAACTTTGGCACTAAATCATACAAAACAAGCGGTTATTTATAGTGCTTATCCACTAAATGAATCGCAGTTAAATGATCTGACCAATGAGTTGCAACAACGTTTTGGTACCAACTTGGTGGCTACTACTCAAGTAGATACGTCATTGATTGGTGGGGTCAAAGTTGAAATTGGTGACCAAGTACTGGATTTGTCGTTACAAGGTAAATTGAATGCTTTGTATACGGCTATGACAAATTAGGAGAGTTTTCATGCAGCTTAATCCTGCTGAAATTAGCGATTTGATTAAAGCCAAAATAGAAAATTTGTCTGTCAATGCAGAGATCCGCACTCGAGGTACGGTAATTTCTGTTACAGACGGTATTGTGCGCATTCATGGCTTGTCAGACGTTATGCAAGGTGAAATGCTTGAATTCCCCGGCAACACGTTCGGTTTGGCTATGAACTTGGAGCGCGACTCCGTAGGTGCTGTCGTGCTGGGTGAATATGAGCATATTAAAGAAGGTGACGAAGTTAAGTGTACCGGTCGTATTTTAGAAGTGCCTATTGGTCGTGAATTAGTGGGTCGAGTTGTAAATGCCTTAGGCCATCCGATTGATGGTAAAGGTCCGATCAACACCACACTCACAGCTCCAATCGAAAAGATTGCACCGGGTGTTATTGCGCGCCAATCAGTAGATCAACCGATGCAAACCGGTATAAAATCAATCGATTCTATGGTACCTATTGGTCGTGGCCAGCGTGAGTTGATTATCGGTGACCGTCAAACGGGCAAAACAGCAGTTGCACTTGATGCGATTGTTAACCAAAAAGGTACCGGTGTTATTTGTATTTACGTTGCAGTAGGCCAAAAAGCTTCTTCTATTGCTAACGTGGTGCGCAAGTTGGAAGAATATGGTGCAATGGAACATACCATTGTAGTTGCAGCCACAGCTTCAGAGGCAGCGGCATTGCAATTTATTGCCCCCTATTCAGGCTGTACCATGGGTGAATTTTTCCGCGACCGCGGCGAAGATGCATTAATTGTTTACGACGATTTGTCTAAACAAGCCGTTGCTTACCGTCAAATATCATTGCTGTTGCGTCGTCCACCCGGTCGAGAAGCTTATCCTGGCGACGTATTCTATTTACACAGCCGTTTGCTTGAAAGAGCTGCACGTATTAATGCCGATGAAGTAGAAAAACTGACCAATGGTGAAGTAAAAGGCAAAACAGGTTCTTTGACTGCTCTCCCCATTATTGAGACCCAAGCAGGTGATGTTTCAGCTTTTGTACCAACTAACGTAATTTCTATTACAGACGGTCAAATCTTCTTGGAAACAGATTTGTTCAACTCTGGTATACGTCCGGCAATCAATGCGGGTATTTCTGTATCACGAGTGGGTGGTGCCGCACAAACTAAAGTTATTAAAAAACTCGGTGGCGGTATCCGTTTGGCTTTGGCTCAGTATCGTGAACTGGCGGCATTCTCTCAGTTTGCTTCGGATCTTGATGAAGCTACCAGAAAACAACTTTTACACGGTGAGGTTGTGACTGAACTGATGAAGCAAAAGCAATTCAGCACCCTTAGTACGGCTGAAATGGCATTAACTTTGTGGGGTATCAACAATGGTTCCTATGAAGATGTGCCTGTTTCGAAAGCTTTGGCTTTTGAGGCTGAGTTCCTGAGCTATGTCCGTACGCAACATCCTGCGGTACTTGAAGAAATTAATGCTTCGGGTGCTATGTCGGATGAAAATGAACAAGTACTGACCCAGGCTATGAAATCATTCAAATCTTCTTACGCTTATCAAGCCTAAGAGTACAGGATGAAAGGAGTCTGAGATGGCAGTAGGAAAAGAGATTCTCACCAAAATCCGCAGTGTTCAAAATACTCAAAAGATCACTAAAGCGATGCAAATGGTGTCAACCTCTAAAATGCGGAAGACTCAAGAACGGATGCGTCTTGCACGTCCTTATGCTGAAAAAGTACGTTTGGTAATGAGCCATTTGGCTCAAACCCATTCTGATCATGGTGTCAAACTGCTTGAGCCGCATCGCAGCGTACAGCGTGTAGGATTCATCCTGATTACCACCGACAAGGGTTTGTGTGGTGGTTTGAATGCAAATGTGTTGAAAAAATTTTTAGCACAAGTTCAAGAGTATCAAGACCAAGGTATTGAAGTTGATGTGGTGTGTTTGGGCAGCAAAGGATTAGCAGCTTGCCAACGAATCGGATTGAATGTAATCGCCAGCGTTGTTAATTTAGGTGATACTCCGCGAATGGAAAAATTATTAGGAGCCTTGACCGAAATTTTCCAGCGCTACGAGAAAAAACAGTTAGATGTGATTCATTTGGTGTATTCAGGCTTTGTGAATACTATGCGCCAAGAGCCCCGCAATGAAATTTTATTGCCGATAGGCCAAAACACAATGGAAAGTGTGAGTGAAAGCAGTGATTATAATTGGGATTATCGCTATGAGCCCAGTCCTGTTGCTGTTTTGGAATATTTGGTCCGCCGCTATTTAGAGTCTGTGGTTTATCAGGCGTTAAGCGATAATATGGCTTCAGAGCAAGCCGCACGAATGGTAGCGATGAAAGCTGCTACCGATAATGCGGGTAATGCCATTAAAGAGCTGCGCTTGGTATATAACAAGTCGCGCCAAGCCGCGATTACCACAGAGTTGTCAGAAATTGTTGCCGGTGCTGCTGCTGTTTAAGGTGGCGGTATTGTGCATTTAAAATAGGATGCGATAATGAGCCAAGGCAAAATCGTACAAATTATCGGTGCGGTAGTTGACGTAGAGTTTTCCCGCGATGCTATTCCGCATGTGTATGATGCCCTGAAGTTGGTTGATCAAGACTTGACTTTAGAAGTTCAACAGCTTTTAGGCGATGGAGTAGTGCGTACCATTGCGATGGGCAGTTCAGACGGCCTCAAGCGCGGAATGTCTGTGATGAATACAGGTTCGCCGATTACTGTTCCGGTAGGTAAAGCTACGCTAGGCCGTATTATGGACGTACTCGGTAATCCGGTAGATGAAGCCGGTCCTGTTGGTGCAGATGTAAAACGTGCCATTCACCAAGAAGC
The DNA here is from genome assembly GCF_001308005.1 of Neisseria sp. 74A18. Taxonomy (NCBI): domain Bacteria; kingdom Pseudomonadati; phylum Pseudomonadota; class Betaproteobacteria; order Neisseriales; family Neisseriaceae; genus Neisseria; species Neisseria sp. 74A18. The sequence continues at coordinate 1,804 of NZ_LGZA01000048.1, read as the reverse complement.
TCCCAAATTTGACGAGCTTTCAAGCACTACTGAATTATTGGAAACAGGAATTAAAGTAATTGATTTGCTTTGTCCTTTCGCCAAAGGTGGTAAGGTAGGCTTGTTTGGTGGTGCGGGTGTTGGAAAAACCGTAAACATGATGGAGTTGATTAACAACATCGCCAAAGCACACAGCGGCTTATCAGTATTTGCTGGCGTGGGTGAGCGTACTCGTGAAGGTAACGACTTTTACCATGAGATGAAGGATTCCAATGTATTGGATAAAGTAGCCATGGTTTACGGTCAAATGAACGAACCTCCGGGTAACCGTTTGCGCGTTGCTTTGACTGGTTTGACTATGGCCGAATATTTCCGTGACGAGAAAGATGAAAACGGCAAAGGTCGTGACGTCTTGTTCTTTGTGGATAATATCTATCGCTACACTTTGGCCGGTACGGAAGTATCTGCATTGTTGGGTCGTATGCCTTCGGCAGTAGGTTACCAGCCTACATTGGCAGAAGAAATGGGCCGTTTGCAGGAGCGTATTACTTCTACTCAAACAGGTTCGATTACGTCTATTCAAGCAGTATATGTACCTGCGGATGACTTGACTGACCCGTCTCCCGCTACAACTTTTGCCCACTTGGATGCAACTGTGGTATTGAGCCGTGATATTGCTTCATTGGGTATTTATCCGGCAGTAGATCCGCTTGATTCTACCTCTCGTCAATTGGATCCGATGGTTTTGGGTCAAGAGCATTATGATGTAGCCCGCGGCGTACAATCTACCCTGCAAAAATATAAAGAATTGCGTGATATTATTGCCATTTTGGGTATGGATGAATTGTCTGATGAAGACAAACTGACAGTTATGCGTGCGCGTAAAATCCAACGTTTCCTGTCACAACCGTTCCATGTTGCAGAAGTATTTACAGGTTCTCCGGGTAAATATGTTTCTTTGCGCGACACTATCGCAGGCTTCAAGGCTATTTTGAGCGGTGAATATGACCACTTGCCGGAACAAGCTTTCTATATGGTTGGCGGTATCGAAGAAGCCGTAGAGAAAGCGAAAACCGTAAACTAAGGAGGCCGGCATGAGTATCATGCAAGTTGAAGTGGTAAGTAATGAGCAGAATATTTATTCAGGGGAGGCCAGTTTTGTGGTTGTGCCGACCTTGGCTGGTGAGCTTGGTATTTACCCCAAACATGAGCCGATTATGAGTTTAGTCCGCCCGGGTGCCTTACGTTTGACAGTACCGGGTTCTGCCGAAGAAATGTTAGTAGCGGTTTCAGGCGGCCTTTTGGAGGTTCAGCCGGATAAGCTGACTGTATTGGCCGATGTTGCAGTGCGTAGCGAAGAAATGGATCAAGCTCGTGCTGAAGAGGCTAAGAAAGCCGCAGAAGCCTGCATTTCTCAAGCTGCTGATGATGATTCACTGGCTAAAGCTCATGCAGCTTTGGCTGCAGCGATTGCGCAGCTGAAAACCTTGGATTATATTCGTTCGCAAAAAAACAAATAAAAATCTGTTTGTTAAACCAAAAGCACAGCATTTGCTGTGCTTTTTTATTGTATAGTCAATCTGCTTAATTTTACTACGGTGTTGTTACGCCCTGGTTAAAGAGAACGATTGTGTATGCCGCTAAAGCGGCAACAGAATCGGTTACGTACTTATATAGTTAATCCTCTTAATTTTTAATGGGGCTGAAGTAGATTAGCCCTAAACACCACACCAAAGCCGCAAAGTTTTTAACTGCTGCTTTGGTGTCCCGAAGTTAAAACGAAACTCACATTCTTTCAAGAACAGAGGAAAAGATTTTCGGTCGA
>NZ_LGZA01000047.1:0-10940 GCF_001308005.1 Neisseria sp. 74A18 | reverse complement strand
GTTGAAGGCGGCCAACAGGATAGGTGTGCCTGTTGCTGCCTGAACAGGCAGGCAGTGCCTCATGATGAGGCACTTTAAGGGGACTTTAGGGGTAGCTTGTCTACTTTTTACGCAAAAACAGCCGGAACATGATGAAGCATGTTCCGGCTGTTTGTTGGCGTGGGGTTTTGCAAAGGTCTCGGCCTGAGACCTTTGCAAAACCCTCAGATGCGGATGCAGTTCAAGGCGTAGCAGCACAGCGAGTGCAGACATATCATATGTTAGATAGGCAAACGAGCGAGCAGCGCGCAACGCAGAAATGCGCCGCAGATGGGGGTTTTGCAAAGGTCTCGGCCTTTCAGCTTAAATCTAACCCAAAGAGCTATTTATTTTCGGCAACACCCAACACATCACCGTATTACCTTCAAGCCGCCGCTTGCCTTAATGCCGAGCAAGGCCGCCGGATATACCGTTACCGCGCCCACTGCATCGGCTGCCACCGCCGCCGGTGTCAGCAACACTTTGCCGATGGTACGTGCCACACCGCCGCGCGGGCGGCGTTCCAATTTGAACAACTCGACCGGCACTGCTTCCTCAAAGCGGTAATCCACGGCAACCTGCTTCGGACTGCGGTAAAGATAACCTTGCACCACAAAACAGCGCTCATACTCGCCCCCTTTGCGCTGATAAAACTCCAGCGCTTCCAGCTTGTCTTTCGCCGCTGCATCCGCCGGATACCGAAGGCAAAAATCGCTGCTGAATTCGTTGTCGTCCAAACCTCGCACCATCACGCGCAGGGCGGAAATTTCTTTGCCGTCGCTGTCAAACGTGTGAAAACGCGCAGGCAGGCCGGCGTTAAGCACCGCACGCAAATCTTCAGCTTTCGTGCCGGGAACCACATACCAGTATTGCTCGCCCATCATCGCCAAATCGCCCGGACTCAACTGCCCGCGCGCCGTCTCGTTTGCTACACCGAAAGCATGAATGCGGTCTGTACCTACCGCCTGCTGAACCGCCTTGCTGTCATCGCCCCACAGCATGGCCGTGCAACCCGACAGCCACAACGCCAACCCTATTAACAACGCTCGTTTCATATCCCTACTCCGATTCCAAAACATTTTGTAAACAGCGCTTCCCTACCGCCTTGCCCATGCACATCGGAAGCACAGCAAAGGCACGGATAAACCTACCTAATAATAAACATTGATATTGAGGCCGTCTGAAAACATTTCAGACGGCCTCAACGATTAATCTTTCAAATTGCGTTTCACGGTATTCAAAAAGCCGCGCAGGATATCGATGTCTTCGGTTTGCGTATCCGCCCGCATAAACAGATTCTGCATGCGGCGCATCAAGCGTTCGCTGTTGCGGCGGTTGAAAAAGCTGATGTCGTTCATCACGCTTTCCATATGGCCGACCATGCCGGCAATCTGTTCGTGGGTGGCCGGTCGGGTGTCCTGCTGCAAATGCGTCATCGGCATATCGGTTTGGCTGAACAGTTCGTAACACACCACCTGCACGGCCTGCGCGAGGTTGAGCGAGAAATAGTCGGGGTTGCCGTTGATGGTCATCAGGCGGTTGCAGTTTTGTACTTCTTCGATGCTCAGGCCGAAAGTTTCGTTGCCGAACACCAGCGCAACCTGTTGGCCGTCTGAAGCGGCTTGCAGCAATTCGGGCACGAGTTGGCGCGGGGTTTGCAGCGGCGCGGTCAGTTCGCGTTTGCGGCTGGTTAAGGCGCAACTCAGGGTGGTGTGCGCCAACGCTTCGTCGAGAGTGCCCACGATACGGGCGTTTTCCAACACGTCCGCCGCGCCGGATGCCAGCACGAAGCTCTCTTCGGGCAGTTTGAAATCCTGCGGCTTGGCGGCATCGAACAGCGGCGGATTTTCGGTCATCGGCGTGGCAATCAGTTGCGGCGCAACCAAAGTCAGCTTGTGCAGCCCCATGGTTTTCATGGCGCGGGCGGCGGAACCGATATTGGCAGGGTGGCTGGTGCGGGCGAGCACGATATGGATATTGTCGAGATAAGCGGGAACGGCGGGTTTGGGATTCATCATGTTTTATTTTCGGAACAGGGGTATAATGTGCGCCTGAATATTTTTCAGACGGCATTCAAGGCCGTCTGAATGCTCTTTAACAACATTGGAAACAGCGTAAACGCAGCGTTTTACGTTTTGCCTTAATTGTACCCGATTAGAAAGAATGCCATGAACCCGATTTTAAACACCGCCCTCAAAGCCGCGCGCAAAGCTGGCGATATGATGATCCGCGCATCGCGTAACCTCGATGCCGTTAAAACCGACAGCAAAGCGTTTAACGATTTTGTTTCCGATGTTGACCGCACCGCCGAAGCCATTTTGGTCGACGCGCTCAAAGAAGCCTACCCCCATCACAAAATCACCGCCGAAGAAGGCGGCTCGCAAGGCAAATCCACTGCCGAATACGAGTGGATTATCGACCCGCTCGACGGCACCACCAACTATCTGCACGGCCATCCCCAATATGCCATCTCTATGGCGCTGCTGCACAAAGGCGTGTTGCAGGAAGCATTGGTGTACGCCCCCGAACGCAACGATTTATACATGGCTTCGCGCGGCAAAGGCGCATTGCTGAACGACCGCCGCATCCGCGTTTCTTCCCGCATCGAACTCAACCGCTGCTTAATCGGCACCGGCTTTCCGGTTGTCGACCAAAGCATGATGGACACCTACCTCGCCATTCTGAAAGACTTTTTGGCCAAAACCGCCGGCGGCCGCCGCGAAGGTTCCGCCGCGCTCGACCTGTGCGCCGTAGCCTGCGGACGTTTGGACGGCTTTTTCGAGTTCAACCTCAAACCGTGGGACATCGCTGCCGGAGCGTTGCTGGTGCAGGAAGCAGGCGGCATCGTAACCGACATGCAGGGCAACGAAAGCTGGCTGGAAAGCGGCGACATCGTGGCCGGCAACCCGAAAGTATTGGGCCAAATGCTGCAAATCATTGCACCTCATGTGAAGTAAGGCAGCCCCGAACATCAGGCCGTCTGAAAATATGGTTCAGACGGCCTGAAACATTCGGCAAGCAAAGCCCGCCAAAAACCGATAAACTAATGAATATCAAACACATAAAACAAACCATCCGAAGCCGACTGCCATGAACCTCGTCCAACGCCTCGACCAAATCCTGCCGCAAACCCAATGCAGAGAATGCGGCTTCCAAGGCTGCCTGCCCTATGCGGAAGCATTGGCCGACGGTTCCGCCAACATCAACCTGTGCGCCCCCGGCGGAGAAACCGTGATGCTCGACATTTCCGCCCTGCTCGGCAAACCGCCCGCCGCACCGGCCAAAATCCAAGAAAAAGCACTCGCTTGGATAGACGAATCCGTGTGCATAGGCTGCACCGCCTGCATCCGCGCCTGCCCCGTCGACGCCATCATGGGCGCATCCAAACACATGCACACCGTCATCAGCAGCGAATGCACCGGCTGCGGCCTCTGCGTCGCCCCCTGCCCCGTCGACTGCATCTACATGCAGCCGGTTGAAGCCGACCATCTGCCCCAAGCCCGTTTTCTGAGCAGCAGCAACGAAGCCCGCTTTGCCGCCGCCGAACACGCCCGCAAGCGTTACCATTGGCACGAAGCCCGCAAATCACGCGACCAAGAAGAAAAACGCGCCTATCTCGCCGAACGTGAAGCCGCTGCAAAACAAGCACAAACCGCCCCAAACGCAACCGCTCCCAAGCCCGCATTCAACCCTGCCGACTTAATCGCCCAAGCCATGGCACGCGCCCAAGCGCAACAAGCCCAGCGCGTCGTCCCCGCCAACCGCGAAGCCTACCAAGCCCAACAGCTTGCCGACGCCCAAGAACGCGCCACCTACCGCCGCGCCCAAAGAGATTTGCAATACGGCAACGAAGAAGAAAAAGCCGCCGCGTTGGCCTACCTGCGCAAATACAAAGCCGAACAAGAAGCCAAAGCACTCAAATCTTAACCCGACACCCACCATCAAACATGAGGCCGTCTGAAAACGTTCAGACGGCTTAAAACTTGTGTACTCTCTTCCGTATATAGCAAATAAACTTATTTTTGATACAAGGCAGCAACGCCGCAGCAGAAATAAAGTTTATTTGCCATAAAAAATCTCTGCACAAAAAATACCCGATTCAATAAAGAATCGGGTATTTTATTGATATCCGAAGCCTTGCCGTGCACACCACAGTTTTCAAGGCCGGCGGAATCATTTAGTGGTGATGGCCGTGCTCGCCGTGAACATGGCCGTGCTCGATTTCTTCAGGCTCCGCATCACGCACGCTTTCAACCGTGGCTTTGAAACGGATTTTCATGCCCGCCAGCGGGTGGTTGCCATCTACCACGGCTTTACCGTCGGCCACATCGGTTACACGGTACACCCATACGTCGCCGGTTTCAGGATCGTCGGCTTCAAACATCATGCCTACTTCAACCTCAACCGGAAAAACATTAACATCTTCAATACGCACCAGCTCGGGGTCTTGTTCGCCGAAAGCATCGTCGGGAGCGAGCACCACATCTACAACATCGCCCACTTCCTTACCGTGCAGCGCTTCTTCAACCAAAGGGAAAATACCGTCGTAACCGCCGTGGAGATAAACAATAGGCTGTTCGGTTTTATCGAGAAGTTGGTCGTTCGCATCAAACATTTCATAATGGAGCGAAACAACAGAATTTTTTTGGATGGCCATGCCGTGAAGTCCTATCAGTTTTAAAATGTGAATCGATTTTAACACATTAATACATATTCCGAGAGGCAACGGGTATGTTATTTTGAATAAAAAATCAATCAAACACAGCCTTTTATTCCATAAACATGTTGTTTTTTTACTACCAACCACAAAAAATAGCAAAAAAATGCGTAATACCCGCAAAAATAGTTTTTATTGTTATAAAACATATTAATTTTTTGAAATTTCAATGCAAATTTGAATTTTATTACATAAAAAAAGCAAAAATTTGCACCGTTTATTGAACTAATCGGCGCGTTAATATGACTAAGCATCCATATTCTTGCCGAACATCATGGCTGGTTACATTGCATTGGCTTTTAGGGTCGGGCATAATTAGCAAAATTCAGCAATGAATTTCTACAACAAACCGGGGTCGATTCCCGACGTTTAACAATTAATTTTTAAGTCGATTTAAAAGGTATTTAAAATGAAAAAATCTCTGTTTGCCGCTGCTTTGATGTCTTTGTTCTTGGCTGCTTGTGGCGACAATGCCAGCAAAGCCCAAGACGCTGCCGCTAAAGCTTCTGAAGCCGTAGTTGAAGCTGCATCTGCTGCTACCGAAGCTGCTTCTGAAGCTAAAGAAGCTGCCGTTGAAGCTGCTTCTGATGCCAAACAAGCTGTTGCCGAAGGTGCTAAAGACGCTTCTGCCGCTGTTGCCGAAGCCGCTTCTGCTGCTCAAGCTGCCGAAAATGCTTCTGCTGCCGCTTCTGCAGCTGCTTCTGCCGCCAACTAATTTCTGTTTTTCAGAATCACAGCAAAAAGCAGGATACACAAGTATCCTGCTTTTTGCTTTTTCACAATCTTAAACCTGCAAACAATCGGCAATCATCGTACAATTTCCGTGTTTACCGCAAACAACCCTATTTTGATACAAACCGGCAAGCCGCAAGCAGTATGCGTAGTACGAAACCGATTCGGCTGCCGCTTTAGCAGCTCCCACAATCATTCTCTTTGAGCTAAGGTGCAGCAACGAGCAAGTTAAGTTGATTTGCGGTAAAACTTAATCCGGGCGTTAACTTCATAATCTTTCGCTTATTATTCGATACATTTTTTCAGACGGCCTCTTTGCGTATTATGAATCCCCAAGCCATTAAACAAGCCTTTCAAGGCATACTTTCTCCCGCTGAAATTCTCGAAGACGGTTCGGCTTTGCTGACAGACCAACGCCGCCGTTATACCGGCTCTGCCGACCTTATCGTTCAACCCGCCGACGTTGCCGCTGTTCAGGCAGTGATGCGTTTTTGCTTTGAACACCGTGTTCCGGTTACGCCCCAAGGAGGCAACACCGGCTTGTGCGGTGCGGCTGTTCCCTCCGGCGGCATATTGCTCAATCTCTCCAAGCTCAACCGCATACGCCATATTGAACCGGCAGATAATGCCATAACGGTAGATGCCGGTGCGGTTTTGCAATGCGTTCAAGAAGCCGCGGCCTCTGCCGGCAGGCTGTTTCCTTTGAGCCTTGCCAGCGAAGGGTCGTGCCAAATCGGCGGCAATATTGCCTGCAATGCGGGAGGGCTGAATGTGTTGCGCTACGGTGCCATGCGTGATTTGGTGCTGGGCTTGGAAGTGGTATTGCCTAACGGAGAACTTATCTCACATCTGCACCCTTTGCACAAAAATACCACCGGATATGATTTGCGCCATTTGTTTATCGGCAGCGAAGGGACTTTAGGCGTGATAACGGGTGCAACACTCAAACTGTTTGCCCGCCCCCAAACCGTTGAAACCGCTTGGGTGGGTGTCGATTCCATTAAACAAGCCGTTGCGCTACTCACCGCTGTTCAAGGCAAATTTGCCGAACGCTTAACCAGTTTTGAATTGGCGAGCGTTTATGCTTTAGAGTTGTCTTCAACATTCAGCCGCATCGGCAAGCCGGTAGAATCTGCGTGGCATGTGCTGTTGGAATTAACGGATTCCATTCAGCACGAAAGCCTTACCGATTTGCTGGCGGAATTTTTGATGGCCGAGGGGTATGAAAATGCAGTCATCGCCCACTCGGAAAGCGAACGCAATGAGCTTTGGACGCTGCGTGAGAATATTTCCGCATCACAGCGCAATCTGGGCACGAGTATCAAACACGACATCGCCGTGCCGATTGCACAGGTAGCCGATTTTGTGGAACGTTGCGCCCAAGCCCTTCAGACGGCCTTTAACGATATTCGGATTGTAGTGTTCGGGCATTTGGGCGACGGCAGCCTTCATTACAATACATTTCTGCCGCATGTTTTGGACAATCAAGTGTATGAGTATGAAGACAAAGTGAACACCATCGTGTATGAACATGTTTTGGCCAGCAACGGAACAATTGCCGCCGAACACGGCATCGGACAGGTAAAAAACCACTGGCTGCCAAGCGTGCGTACAGAAACCGAAATCGCCCTGATGCGTGCCATCAAAGCCCAGCTTGATCCTCACAACATCATGAACCCCGGCAAACTTTTGCCGTAATTTTATTTCAAATAAAGGCCGGATAGCTTTGATACATAAGCTATCCGGCCTTATTGGTTGATGGATGGGCATTGTGCAGCATGTAGTTAATCCACACCGACAGACTTCCAACCCTGAATCAAACGCACAGCATAATTTTCTATTTTACGCCTGCCGACTTTCTTTTTGTAGTTCAGAAGCACATTATTTTAAAAACTACATTCTGTTACCTGACCTATATCAATAAGTAATTTTATTCCATACAAATCAACATCCAAACTTCTTGAATAAGTGCTATTCTGCCCATAGCCAACAAATATGCCTATTTCTTTTCTATTTGAAAATTAAGGAGTTTGAATATGACAGCCACCACACAAGAGCGTCCTGCCGCTTGGGCCGGTTTTCAATCGGGCGGCTGGGAAAACAGCATTAATGTGCGCGATTTCATTCAGAAAAACTACACCCCTTATGAAGGCAAAGGCGATTTCTTAGCCCCTGCCACCGAAGCCACCACTAAACTGTGGGCAGAAGTGATGGAAGGCATCAAAGTAGAAAACCGCACCCATGCACCGTATAAAATCGATGCGCAAGTGGTTTCCGGCATTACCAGCCACGGCCCCGGCTATATCGACAAAGAGTTGGAAACCGTGGTCGGCCTGCAAACCGACGAGCCTTTGAAACGCTCTATCATGCCTTTCGGCGGCCTGAAAATGGTTCAAGATTCCTGCAAAATCTACGAAGTAGAACTGAACCCTACCGTTACCGAAATTTTCAGCAAATACCGCAAAACCCATAACCAAGGCGTGTTTGACGTTTATACGCCCGATATCCGCCGCTGCCGCAAATCAGGCGTGCTGACCGGCCTGCCCGATGCCTATGGCCGCGGCCGTATCATCGGCGACTACCGCCGCGTAGCCTTGTACGGTATCGACCGTTTGATGGCCGATAAAGTTGACCAATTCAATTCGCTGCAACCTGATTTGGAAGCCGGTAAAAACTTGGAAGATGTAATCCGCCGCCGCGAAGAAATCAACGACCAATACAAAGCATTGGCTCAAATGAAAGAAATGGCTGCAAGCTATGGCTTCGATATTTCCGGCCCGGCCAAAAATGCCCGCGAAGCCGTTCAATGGACTTACTTTGCTTATCTGGCAGCCGTGAAATCGCAAAACGGTGCGGCCATGTCGTTCGGTCGTGTAGCCACTTTCTTGGATATTTTCATTGAGCGCGACCTGCAAAACGGTACGCTGACCGAAAGCGAAGCCCAAGAGTTGATCGACCATCTGGTGATGAAACTGCGTATGGTACGCTTCCTGCGTACGCCCGAATACGACCAATTGTTCTCAGGCGACCCGATTTGGGCAACCGAATCCATCGGCGGTATGGGTTTGGACGGCCGCACGCTGGTTACTAAAAACAGCTTCCGCTTCCTGCATACGCTGTACAACATGGGCCCGTCTCCGGAGCCGAACATTACCGTGTTGTGGTCTGAGCAACTGCCGGAAGGCTTCAAACATTTCTGTGCCAAAGTATCCATCGACACTTCGTCTATCCAATACGAAAACGACGATTTGATGCGCCCCGACTTCAACAGCGACGACTACGCCATTGCCTGCTGCGTCAGCCCGATGGTGGTAGGCAAACACATGCAGTTCTTCGGTGCGCGTGCCAACTTGGCCAAAACCCTGCTGTATGCAATCAACGGCGGTGTGGACGAGAAATCGAAAGACCAAGTAGGCCCGAAATCAGAGCCGATTTTGGACGAAGTGTTGGATTTCGACACCGTGATGGCCAAAATGGACAGCTTCATGGATTGGCTGGCAACCCAATATGTTACTGCGTTGAATATTATCCACTACATGCACGATAAATATTCATACGAAGCCGCATTGATGGCATTGCACGACCGCGACATCAAGCGCACCATGGCGTGCGGCATCGCCGGTTTGTCGGTAGCGGCCGACTCGTTATCAGCCATCAAATACGCCAAAGTGAAACCGATCCGCGATGAAGACAATATCGCCATCGACTTTGAAATCGAAGGCGAATACCCGCAATTCGGTAACAACGACGACCGCGTGGACGACATCGCCTGCGATTTGGTGGAACGCTTTATGAAAAAAGTGGCCACCCATCCGATGTACCGCGATGCGATTCCGACCCAATCCGTGCTGACCATCACTTCCAACGTGGTGTATGGCAAAAAAACCGGCAACACGCCCGACGGCCGCCGCGCAGGTGCTCCGTTCGGACCGGGTGCCAACCCGATGCACGGCCGTGATGTGAACGGCGCAGTCGCTTCGTTGAGTTCGGTGGCGAAACTGCCGTTTGAATTTGCCAAAGACGGTATTTCCTACACCTTCTCGATTGTGCCGGGCGCATTGGGCAAAGACGAACAATCGCGCGAACGCAATCTGGCAGGTTTGATGGACGGCTATTTCCATCACGAAGCCGGCGAAATCGAAGGCGGCCAACACCTGAACGTGAACGTGCTCAACCGCGAAACCCTGATGGACGCGATGGAACATCCTGAGAAATATCCGCAGCTGACCATCCGCGTATCCGGCTACGCCGTCCGCTTCAACTCGCTGACCCGCGAACAACAGCAAGACGTGATTACCCGCACCTTTACAGCCAACATGTAATCCGGTTCGGGGTTTACCGCAACAATGCCGGGTTTGCAGCCCGGCATTTTTTCAGACGGCTTCAAGCAGCATCAAGGCCGTCTGAAAAAACAACCGCCACCATATAGTAAATAAACTTGTATTTGCTAAAAAACCAACAAGGCAACCCTATGCAATCCTACACCATCAAGGCCGAAGAAAATCCGCACCACGAAGGACACCGCGGCTACCACGGCACAGGCATTATCCATTCCATCGAATCCTGCGGCACCGTCGACGGCCCCGGCCTGCGTTTCGTGCTGTTTATGCAAGGCTGCCTGATGCGCTGCCTCTATTGCCATAACCGCGACACTTGGGACATGCATACCGATAAGGCGCAAGAGATGACGGTGGAACAGGTGATGAAGCAGGTATTGTCTTACCGCCATTACCTGAAAGCCACCGGCGGCGGCGTAACGGCTAGCGGCGGCGAACCGTTGCTGCAATACGAGTTTATCCGCGATTGGTTCAAAGCCTGTTGGGAACACAACATCCACACCTGCCTCGACACCAACGGCTACGCGCTGCATTACGACGATATTCTCGACGACCTGCTCGACCACACTAATCTCGTGATGCTCGATTTAAAACAAATCGACCCCGAAATCCATCAAGTGCTGGTGGGCATTCCCAACACCAAAACGCTGAAATTCGCCCGCTATCTGGCCGAGCGCAACCAGCCTACGCGGGTGCGTTATGTGCTCGTGCCGGGTTATACCGACGACGACCGTTCCGCCCACCTGCTCGGCGAGTTTATCGGCAACATGGAAAATATCGAAACCGTGGAGCTGCTGCCCTATCACGAACTGGGCGCGCACAAATGGGAATTGTGCGGCGACGAATACAAACTTAAGGGAGTAAAGCCGCCGCCCAAAGAAACCGTGCTGCATATCAAAGAAATTCTCGAAGGCTACGGCAAGAACATTATTTATTAAGATGCTTTATATAAGGCCGAGACCTTTGCAAAACCCCACGCCAACAAACAGCCGGAACATGCTTCATCATATTCCGGCTGTTTTTGCGTAAAAAGTAGACAAGCTACCCCTAAAGTCCCCTTAAAGTGCCTCATCATGAGGCACTGCCTGCCTGTTCAGGCAGCAACAGGCACACCTATCCTGTTGGCCGCCTTCAAC
>NZ_LGZA01000046.1:0-11748 GCF_001308005.1 Neisseria sp. 74A18 | reverse complement strand
GTATAAGAGACCGATACGATACCAATTTAAATTTTAATAATAATAATACAATTGGCATTGATAAAAAAGAGCCTGCATTTGCAGGCTCTTTTCAATCCAATCAATACGATTAGAATTTGTGACGTACACCAACCAAACCGGCAGTGTTTTGGATTTTCTCTTTACCAGTACCGGCTTTCAACCAACCGGCAGAAACCATAGCAGTAGTGCGTTTAGAGAAATCGTAGTCCGCACCTACCACTACTTGATGGTAGCGAGTGTTGTCGATTTTGTCATTGTTAACAACGTTTTTAGCTTTAAAGCCATGAGCGTAAGACAAGCGAGGAGTCACGTTACCGAAACGATAGCCTACAGTAGCAGCCAACTCTTGAGTTCTGATAGCAGGGCCTCCTTCAATAACATCAGGAGTAGTGTCGTCATCTTGTACAACAGGCACAACACCATTACTCAAAGCATTGCGGTAAGAGCTAACAGTGTCAACACCTTTAGTGAATTGGTAACCCAAGCCTGCAAACAGGTTATTGGCATCGTAACCAGCCTCTACACGGTGAACTTGACCAGCTTTATCTTTACCATTTTTAGAATAAGCATTTTTGTGGAATGCAGCACCGTACTGAGCAAAGAAGCCGGCATTTTCATAATTCAAACCACCGTAGTAAGCTTCTTTTGATTTCTGTTCATGAGTATATTTATCACCAGAGTTAGCATTATCGCGAGGAGTATATTGTACGTTTGCGCTAAAGCCAGCAAATACAGGGCTGTCGTAACGAGCGGAAACTACGCGATCACCGGTACGGGTAAACACGCCCAAGCCTAAAGCGTTGTTGTTGTATTCCCAAGGATCAATGGTACCCATGTCTTTCAATTGGGTATTCAATTTACCGGCGCGGAATTTACCGAAGCCGCCTTCCAAACCGATAAACGATTCGCGACCGGCCCATTCACCGCCACCGGCAACGCTTACTTTGTTTTCAACTTGCCAAATAGCGTTCAGGTTAGAACCCAAGTGCTCATGACCTTTGAAACCGATACGAGAGCCTAAATCGGCAATCTCTGTCGCAGTTTTGCTGCGTTGTTTATCATCACCAGAACCTACTTTTACTTTAGAAATTTCAACACCAGCTTTGATTTGGCCGTACAAAGTTACGTCAGCCATTGCTGCAACAGGCAGAGCAGCCAAAGACAAGGCAATCAGAGATTTTTTCATTGCTGTATTCCTTTTCTATCATTTAAGAAAACAAACTCAAATGGGTTATGAAGCCATCCAAGCTTATGCATTCATCGCGGGGTAAGCGATTTCATGCCTGCTAATATAATTGCTTCGTTGCAAAAAAACAAACTTTATCGGCTTTCGGAAGCTTTCGGGTTTGTAGATTGTGTGTGCTTTAACCCACAACTTTATTTTATTTCTTTTTAAATCATTTGGATACATCTTACCTTTCAAAAATTGGCACATTTGCAACAAATTGTCAGGTTATGTTGTTTTTCGGCACCGCGTATCGTTTTATGAGATGAGATGTTATCTGGGAAACTGCATTTGAAGCCGTTGGCAGAGTTCCGTAACGGTTATTGAAAGCCAAACGGCGGGCGGAATATATAATCCGCCCTTATTCAAGCCGACTTGATTCCTGATTTAGAGGTTTGGTTTTCAGACGGCCTCAACGATGTTGTGTTCCCGTCCGATTTGAGCCGCCGGATATTACGTTTATTTGAGAAACTGTTCGGGATTAACAGCTTTGCCGTTAATCCGCACTTCAAAATGAAGCTTAACGCGGTCGGTATCTGTGCTACCCATTGTTGCAATGGTTTGCCCTGCTTGAACAAGCTGGCCTTTCTGTACGGCGAAGCTATCATTGTGAGCATAGGCTGTAATGGTGCTGCTGTTGTGGCTGATCAATACCATTTTGCCGTAACCCCTGACCTCTTCACCTGCATACAGCACTTTTCCTGCAGCCGCTGCACGAACCGGACTGCCTAACCGGCCTGCGATATCGATGCCCTTATTGGTGCTGCCGTTATAGCGTTCAATGATGTTTGCGCTACCGTCGCTGACGGGCCATTGCAAGCTTAGGCGGTTGGTGGGGGCTACTGTTACTGTGCGCGCCTCTCTCGAGCCGGTTTGCGAACGGTTTCCGGTTGACCGAACTTTAAGCACTTGCCCGACTTCAATCCTGGTCGGGTCTTTCAGGCTGTTCCAAGCGGCGAGTGTATGTACGCTCTGACCGAATCTTTGGCCGATACGGTACAGTGTATCGCCACTCTGAACTCTGTAATACCCTTCGGGAACCGGGCCGCTAGAAGAAGAGACTGCACAGGCTGCGAGCGTTAATACCGCTGCAATCGGTGAAACTTTTTTAAATAAGCTGGAGAATAGTGTGTTCGTTTTCATAGGCGTAAGCATAGCAAATTTGGCTTGCTACAAAAATTTTCAGACGGCCTTTATATAAAGGCTTTACTTTTTTTTACTGCCAATATCGGCTGTTTTTGCCGATTATGCTTGAAAGAGATTGAAGTAATCTTTATTTTACTGGGGTTATGTTTTAGTGGGCACGGCGGCGGTTGCGGTATTCGGCTATGAAAGGGAATATTTGATTTTGATATGGTGGTTTGAATGTGTTTTAAGATTCCGCTTTGCTGCCGTTTTTCTCATTAAGCGTTCCGCTTTATCGCTCACAGCATCCCCACTAAAAAGTTCACACAAGCGGATGATTTGGTTAAGGAGCCAATGTAATGCACTTTTTCGGTATCGGTTTTTTGGTGCTTTTATTTTTAGAAATCATGTCTATCGTATGGGTGGCCGATTGGCTCGGCGGCGGATGGACATTTTTATTGATGATTCTGAGCTTTGCCGGCGGTGTGATGATGCTCCGCCATACAGGTATTTCCGGCGTATTGATGGCCGGCGCTACCATGCGCAGCGGTAAAGGGATTTCTCTGTATCAAATGTTGTGGCCTATCCGCTATACGGTTGCGGCGTTGCTGTTGATGAGCCCGGGTTTTGTTTCTCTGGCGATTGCTTTGATTTTGCTGTTGCCGATTAAAGGCAAACCGATTGCCCACATGGAGCACTTTCAAACCGGGCAAAATCCTTTCCAATATCCGCCAAAGCAGCATCCAAAAGGAGATATTATAGAAGGCGAATATACGGTTACCAGGCCGTCTGAAAAAGACAAACAGAACTACATTGAACACAAACCTGATTAAACTGTTTGCGTATTTGTATTTATAGAGAAAAGCCTTGTTTTGGGTTATTCACCTAAAACACGGGCTTTTTTATTTTATATATCAGTACTCTGTTATGCTGTTTTTATTTTTAAACAAACGGTTATCTTTTTACTTTGCCTCTGCATTTATATATACCGCCACGATGACGATGCCTTCTGACGACATGCCCTAAAATAGTCGCTCAGCTTCAAGCCAAGCAATGCTATACTCCTTGATTATTTTTCTTTAGAAGGCCGTCTGAAACAGACCCATCCTGATTATGAGCAGAATCCAACAGACTTTCCATGCACTTGGCCATCAAAAAGCCCTGATACCTTATATTACCGTTGGCGATCCCAATATTGAAACCACGCTCGATGTGATGCACAGTATGGTTTCAAACGGTGCCGACATTATCGAACTGGGCGTTCCTTTTTCAGACCCTATGGCAGACGGCCCCACCATCCAACGTGCGGCAGAACGTGCTTTGGCAAACAAAGTATCTTTAAAAGACGTTTTGGCTTTGGTACGCGAGTTCCGTCAAAAAAACACCACCACTCCGGTAATCTTAATGGGTTATCTTAACCCCATACACAAAATGGGCTATGAAGAATTTGCGCGTGCGGCTGCCGAATCCGGCGTTGACGGCGTGTTAACCGTAGATTCTCCCGTAGAAACCATCGGCACGCTGCATCATGCTTTAAAACAGAACGGTTTGGATTGTATTTTTCTGACCGCACCAACTACCAGTGAAGAGCGCATGGCAGAAATCGGCCGTTTGACCAGCGGATTTGTTTACTACGTTTCACTGAAAGGTGTAACCGGTTCGACAAAATTGGACACAGACGAAGTGGCTGCAAAAATCGCCGTGTTGCGCCAACATATCAACATACCTATCGGAGTGGGTTTCGGCATTTCGGATGCAGACAGTGCCCGTAAAATCGCCGCCGTTGCCGACGCTGTGATTGTAGGCAGCCGCATTGTGAAAGAAATCGAAAACAATCCCGGCAAAGAAGCCGAATCTGTCGGAACCTTGATCCGCACTTTGAAAGCAGCCATTTAGATTTTTTACTCTGAATATTTAAAATCAGGTAAAAAATCAGTTGCCAAGCTTTTCACGGCTGGCTATATTCATCGTTTCATACATAAAAACTGCTTGGGCATTTGCCCGATGCCGAAAATTATTCAATTGCTATCCGGTTCAGACCAATAAGGGCTGATGCTGTGTGTGAAACACGCCGGCAACAAAATCTGTTTTGTTATAAAACGCTCTATTGCAAGAAAAGTGCATATTCCACCGCGCAACTAAAGAATATGCCGATACAGCGGTTCATTTAGGCCGTCTGAAAACAACAAAGGAACTTACACATGAGTTGGTTAGATAAAATCCTGCCACCTAAAATCAAACGTGCAGACAAAAACGAATCAAGCGTGCCCGAAGGTTTATGGCACAAATGCCCGTCTTGTTCCGCAACACTCTATTCCACCGATTTACAGCAAAATCTCCACGTTTGCCCCAAATGCAACCACCACAATGCGCTATCCGCACGCGAACGCTTAAACCTATTATTAGATGAAAGCGGTCGTGAAGAAATCGGCGCCCATGTTAAACCTACCGATATTCTGAAATTTAAAGACAGCAAAAAATATCCCGATCGCCTAACCGCCGCACGCAAAATAACCGGCGAAGACGATGCTTTGGTGGTTATGAAGGGCACGCTCAACGGTTTGCCCGTAGTGGTTGCCGCTTTCGAATTCCGCTTTATCGGCGGTTCTATGGGTTCGGTTGTAGGTGAGCGTTTCGTACAAGGCGTTCGCCGTGCCGTGGCAGACAACTGCTCATTCATCTGCGTTGCCGCCTCAGGCGGAGCACGCATGCAGGAAGGTTTGAACTCGTTAATGCAGATGACTAAAACCAGCGCATCGTTGCATTTGCTGGCAGAAAAAAAACTGCCGTTTATCTCGGTACTCACCGACCCGACCATGGGCGGCGTATCGGCCAGCTTTGCCTTTCTCGGCGATATAGTGCTGGCGGAACCGAACGCGCTTATCGGCTTTGCCGGCCCGCGCGTAATTGAACAGACCGTGCGCGAAACCTTACCCGAGGGCTTCCAACGTGCCGAGTTTCTTTTGGAAAAAGGTGCAATCGACCAAATCGTCGACCGTAGGGAAATGAAGCAAAGCATTGCCGCTCTGATTACTTTACTGCGCCGCCAAGACGCCATGAGCGCGGCATAACACATATAATAAACTTAATATATTGTGCTATTCTTGCTGAAGGCCGTCTGAAAGTGTTTTTCAGACGGCCTTCTGTTATGCGATAATTACGCACATCAACCAGCGCAGAACCGCTTATAGTCAATCAACTTAACTTTTACCGCGGCGTTGCTGCGCTTTGCCGTATTACACTCATACTGCCTGCAGTTAAAAATAAGTTTATTTGCTATATATGTTTATCTTCACTGCCGCACCGCTTCTTTCGGCTGCCTCTGCCGCAGCGGTTCTGCCGTTTCCCAAACATTGTGCCCGTATTTCCAGCGGGCTTTTTTATGGAAAAAGGAAATACAATGCCTAATTTGCTTTATCGTCAGAATGTGATTTCCATCTCCGATTTAAGTACGCCGCAACTTGAGCTTTTATTGCACACTGCGCTTCAACTCAAAAACGAACCGCGCACGGATTTACTTAAAGGCAAACTGATCGGATCATGCTTTTTCGAGCCTTCAACCCGAACACGTTTATCGTTTGAAACCGCCGTACAACGGCTGGGAGGAAAAGTGATCGGTTTTGCAGACGGCGCCAACACCAGCGCAAAAAAAGGGGAAACTTTGGCCGACACGGCCAGAATTATTTCCAGCTACACCGATGCAATCATCCAACGCCATCCCAAAGACGGCGCAGC
The DNA here is from genome assembly GCF_001308005.1 of Neisseria sp. 74A18. NCBI lineage: Bacteria > Pseudomonadati > Pseudomonadota > Betaproteobacteria > Neisseriales > Neisseriaceae > Neisseria > Neisseria sp. 74A18. Next base: position 5,642 of record NZ_LGZA01000046.1, on the reverse strand, counting down.
CCGCGTATTGGCTGAATTTTCAAGCGTACCCGTTATTAATGCAGGCGACGGCACCAACCAACACCCAAGCCAAACGCTGTTAGACCTGGTTACGATTTACGAAACACAAGGCCGTCTGAATCATCTCAAAATCGCCATGTGCGGCGATTTAAAATACGGCCGGACAGTACATTCACTAGCTCAAGCCTTAAAACGCTGGGGTTGTGAATTTGCCTTTGTTTCTCCGCCCAGCTTAGCCATGCCTGCTTATATCACCGAAGAATTGGATGAAGCCGGTTGCAGTTACCACATTCTTCCCTCTTTGGAAGCCGCCATCGAATGGGCCGATATTTTATACATGACCCGCGTCCAAAGAGAGCGGTTTGACGAACAAGAATTTTCCAAAATACAGGGGAAATTCAATTTAGATGCTTCCATGCTTACCAACGCCAAAAGCAACTTGCGCATTCTCCACCCCCTTCCCCGCGTAGACGAGATCCACCCCGATGTCGACAGCACACCTTACGCATACTATTTTGAACAGGCAACCAACGGCGTTTATGCACGCATGGCTATTTTATCGTTGATTCTCAATGAAGAAGTTTAAGGAATAAGGCTATGGAAAAAAAACAATACAGCGTAGAAGCCATTGAAAACGGTACGGTCATCGACCATATTCCGGCAGGCAAAGGTTTAACCATACTCCGCCAATTCAAACTGCTGCACCCCGGTAATGCGGTTACGGTAGGTTTTAATCTGCCCAGCAAAAACCACGGCTGCAAAGACATCATCAAAATTTCAGGCATTCATTTAGATGAAAAAGAATCAAACCGTTTGGCTCTGTTCGCACCCGAAGCCACGGTGAATGTGATTGAGCATTTTCAGGTTGTTGAAAAGCGGCATTTGAGCCTACCCGACACCATCAGCGAGGTATTCCGATGCCCCAATCCCAACTGTGCCAGCCACGGCGAGCCGGTGAAAAGCCGCTTTTATGTAAAAACCAGCGGCGGGCAAACCAAACTCAAATGCCACTATTGCGAAAAAACTTATTCGCGTGAATTTGTTACAGAAGCATAATGTATGGGAACGCTCCGGCTGAGACCTTTGCAAACAGCCGGAGCATAAAAAAGCCTTCGTTTATCAACGAAGGCTTTTTATCGTGTTTACAATCAACAAACTGCTTATTTCAGTTTGGTTTCTTTGTAAATAACATGCTTGCGGGCTACCGGGTCAAATTTTTTGATTTCCAGTTTGCCGGGCATGGTGCGTTTGTTTTTGGTAGTGGTGTAGAAGTGGCCAGTACCTGCACTTGATTCCAGTTTGATTTTATCGCGCATTGCAGTATTCCTTAATCAAATATCTTTAAATTAAGCTTCGCCGCGGGCGCGCATTTCGGCCAATACAGCATCAATGCCTACTTTGTCGATGGTGCGCAATGCAGCGTTGGATACGCGCAGGCGAACCCAGCGGTTTTCACTTTCTACCCAAAAACGACGTGATTGCAAGTTAGGCAAAAAACGACGTTTGGTTTTGTTGTTGGCGTGTGATACGTTATTGCCAGACATCGGGCGTTTACCGGTCACTTTGCAAACTCGTGCCATGGTTAGTCTCCAAACTTCTAAAATAGTAAAACGCGATTTATACCATAAAAAGCATTTGTGTTTCAAGCCGCTTTTTTGAATCATCGGCATTTTCGGTTTAATTTTCGTTACTTCTGTTGTGTAGAGCCGAATAATGATACTCAGGCCGTCTGAACCACACGCCTGCGGCCCGAGCTGTTTCGGCTGTTTAATGGTTAATGGCGGAAATGACGCACGCCGGTCAACACCATAGCAATACCGTGCTCGTCTGCGGCGGCAAACACTTCTTCGTCCCGCATGGAGCCTCCGGGGTGGATAATGGCTTTGATACCTTGTTCGGCAATGACATCGACACCGTCCCGGAACGGGAAGAAGGCATCGGATGCGGCACAAGCACCGTTCAGGTCAAAACCGCCGTCTTGTGCTTTACGCGCGGCAATGCGGGTGGAATCGACACGGCTCATCTGGCCGGCACCGATACCGTAGGTTTGGCCGCCTTTGCCGAATACGATGGCGTTCGATTTCACGAACTTGGCTACATTCCACACAAACATTAAATCCTGCCACTCTTGCTCGGTAGGTTGGCGTTTGGAAACCACTTTCAAATCGTCGCGCTTGATACGGTGGATATCGGGGGTTTGCACCAACAGCCCGCCGCCCACACGTTTGAGTTCGAAACGGTTGGAACCGGCCAAAAGCGGCACTTCCAATACGCGCACATTTTTCTTGGCTGCAATGATTTCTTTAGCCTTATCGGTAAATTTAGGCGCTATCAGCACTTCAAGAAACTGGCCGGTTACGGCTTCTACGGTATCGGCATCCACTTCGCGGTTGAAGGCGATAATGCCGCCGAACGCGCTGGTGGTATCGGTAGCAAACGCGAGCTTGTAGGCGTTCAAGGTTGTATCGGCCACCGCTACGCCGCAGGGATTGGCATGTTTCACAATCACGCATGCCGGCTGGTCGAAGGCTTTTACGGCTTCCCAAGCTGCATCGGCATCGGCAATATTGTTGTAAGACAACTCTTTGCCTTGAAGTTGGTTATAAGCAGAAAGGCTGCCGGCAGCAGGATAGACGTCGCGGTAAAACGCCGCATGTTGGTGCGGGTTTTCGCCGTAACGCATTTCTTGAACTTTTACCCAGCTTTGGTTGAATTGGGTGGGAAACTCGCCTATTTCGGGTTCGCCCGATAATTTTTCATCCGACACACTGGTAAGGTAGTTGGAAATCATGCCGTCGTATTGGGCGGTATGGCTGAACGCTTTACGCGAGAGATTGAAGCGGGTTTTGTCGCTCAATGCGCCGTTGTTATGGTGCAATTCGGTGATAACGTCGTTGAAATCGGCGTTATCGGTCACAATCGCCACATGTTTCCAGTTTTTGGCGGCGGAGCGCACCATGGTCGGGCCGCCGATGTCGATGTTTTCGATTGCATCTTCCAGCGTGCAGCCGGGCTTGGCAATGGTTGCCGCAAACGGATAAAGATTCACGCATACCAAATCGATGTTGCCGATATCGTGCTCTTTCATTTTTTCGACATGCTCGTGCAAATCGCGGCGGCCGAGAATACCGCCGTGGATTTTAGGGTGCAGGGTTTTCACACGGCCGTCGAGCATTTCGGGAAAGCCGGTGTAGTCGGCGACTTCGATCACCGGCACTCCTGCGTCGGCCAACATTTTGGCGGTACCGCCGGTAGAAAGGATTTCCACGCCAAGCTTGTTTAAGGCTTGGGCAAATTCGATAACGCCTGTTTTGTCGGACAAGCTGATAAGGGCACGTTTCACGGTTGCCATTTCGGTTCCTTGTTTGGTTGATACATTGAGTCGAAAAAACATTCAAAATTAAAAAAGTTTTTTTCAGACGGCCTGCTCCCGTCTTTTCGCGTGCAGGCCGTCTGAAACCTTACATTTGCCTATATCGGAACATGCGTTGATACTCACATGCCGCTTTTCAAAGCCTTGGCCACGGCTTCGCCGTCTTTTCTGCCACCCGCCAGTTGGTAGCAAATGTTTTTATGGGTGGTGTAATAAGCACCGGGGCTGCTGCCGCCCTCGTTTTTATCAAAATACGTTTTATTACCATACAGCTTGCGGCATTCAGGGTGGGTGTTGTAAAACACCCTCATGACCGTGCAGTAATTCGTACCATCACATTCTGCCGCATCCCGCTTCATCGAATAATACACACCGGCCTCATTATCGACATGGAAGCCGCGCTGCACCGCCCAGCCGCGGCTTTTCGCCAGCGGTGCCAGCGCGCGTTTGATTTGCTGCTCCAAGCGGACATTTTTCTTACCGCCCAAAGCTATAATTTCCATTTCTTTCCGCTCACTGATTTTTCCTGCGGCAGAGGCAGAAACTGCGGCACATAACAAAACAGCGGCAACGCATGATTTTTTCATTTTGTTTCTCCTTACAGACATGGTTAAAACCGTATCAACGGCTCATGAAAACATGAGGCCGTCTGAAAACCTGAATGGCTTGTTTTCAGACGGCCTGATGCCTTTAACCCTCCAATAATCCGTGCTGCACCAGTTTTTTACGCAGGGTATTTCGGTTCAACCCCAATACGGCGGCGGCTTTGCTTTGGTTGCCGCCGCACTCTTCCATCACGCATTCGAGCAAAGGTTTTTCAACCTGATGCAATACCATATCGTAAACGGCGCAAGGAATTTCTCCATTCAAATCATGAAAATACTGTTTCAAGTTTTGCTCGATGCAGTGAGCAATATCGGGGATGTTCTGTTTCATAACGATGTCTTTATTTATTATTGATATTGAGGCTCGGATGATTTCAGACGGCCTTAACGGTAACTGCATGCCCAGCTGTCGGCACGATTGGGCAGCTGCTCGAGAAAACCGGCAAGCATATCGTATTGTGCGGCGGCACTGTCTAACTGATTAATGGCGCGGCGTGCGGTTTCTCCCTCCGGCATATCTGCGATATACCAGCCGATATGTTTGCGGGCAATGCGCACGCCGTCGCGCTCGCCGTAAAAATCGTGCATACCGCCGATGTGCCGCAATATGGTTTCGCTGCATTTCTGTATGGTGAGCGCATCGGGCAGGCAACCGTGTTCGGCAAAATATTTCAAATCACGAAACAGCCACGGCCGGCCTTGCGCTCCCCTACCGATCATAATGCCGTCGGCTCCTGTTTGCTTGAGCACCTCTGCAGCTTTCTGCGGAGCGGTAATGTCGCCGTTCACCCAAACGGGAATATTCAGACGGCCTTTGGCTTCGGCAATCAAATCATATTCCGCCTCGCCTTTATACATCTGGGTGCGTGTGCGCCCGTGGATGGCAATCGCCGCGATACCGGCATCCTCCGCCATACGCGCAATCGTAAGAATATTTTTATGTTCGTCGTGCCAGCCCAAACGGGTTTTGAGCGTTACCGGAACATCCACCGCGCGGACAACGGCATTCAAAATATCCTCCACCAGCGGTTCGTTCTGCAACAGCGCACTGCCTGCCAACACATTACACACTTTTTTGGCCGGGCAACCCATGTTGATATCGACAACCTGAGCACCCTGCTCCACATTGTATCGTGCCGCATCCGCCATCTGCACAGGGTCGTTCCCTGCAATTTGAACCGCCACCACACCGTCTTCGCCGCTGAAATCGCTTCGGCGGAGTGTTTTGCGGGTTTGCCGCAAAGTCGGATCGCTGTTCAACATTTCGCCTACCGCCCAACCCGCTCCGTATTCGCGGCACAACTGCCGGAAAGGTTTGTCGGTTATACCGGCCATCGGCGCAAGCGCAATGGGGTTGTTGATCGAATAAGAGCCGATTTGCATAAACATAAACAGGATACAGTTTGCACGAGACACGGATTGTACATTTTTTAAGCAGAATTTTCCAACGCAAAAACAGCTTTGACAACTTTAACCTTCAATTAAAAACATCTTCAGAAAAACCGAATCCACATATGCCATTCAATTAAAAATAACGATATAATTATTCAAATTGAATTAAATTCTCTCTCTTCACTTACTTTCCGCCTTTAAAGTTTAAAAACGATAAAAATAAAATTAGATTACATTAATTTAATGTTTATTTTTGTAATGCTGCCTACGGG
>NZ_LGZA01000045.1:0-13638 GCF_001308005.1 Neisseria sp. 74A18 | reverse complement strand
TATTTAATACTATTTTTTTATTATTGGTGAGAAGATAATTATTTTTCAGCAACCAAGCGGATTTTAAATTTGATTGATAAGGAATTTATGTATCACTCAATATCAAAGACGAAAATTTACCCCTCGGCAACTGCATTATTCTCAAGATTTAACAATACATCAGCCCGTAGATTGGGTTGTAAACCCAACGAAACCATTGAATTGCACATGATGTTGGGTCATGACCCAACCTACGGCTTGCTACGGCTTGCTTAATCATTTTTTAATCTTGCTTAATGATAAAATCTTATTATTATACAATATGTTAAGAATTAATTTTTACCTTGCTTACTAAATGGAAAATCTTTTGCGAACGAATATTTTGCATTTATATCCCGTAGCTTGCTACTTTGCCGATCGATGATGCTTTCAGAAACAAATTGTTTCAAATAACTCCTGACAGTATTACTATTTATCTGAGTATGCTCAACTAATTCATTTAGAGTTGCTTGATTTTCAAGAAATAAATATGTCAAAATATTTCTCTGAGTTTCGTTATAGCTATCCCAATTTCTTTCAATATATTGCATAAGTTCAGTATGAATCGTTCTATCATGGGTACTTATCCTATTACGCAGAGTTAGATAAATGTTGCCATTTACTTCTTTATATTCAGGATGGGACAACATTGATTTTTCCATTGACTCATAAATTCTAGATACCCCTTCATTCAACTGCCGAACATAACCTAAATCTTCTAACACTCTAGCAATTCTTGGATTTCTTGAAAACCGTTCAGTTTTAATATTTTCAACAGTAACTTGCGCTGGCAAAGGACCACTATTGCTAATTTCTATACGATCATCAAAGTGTTTTATGTATACAGAGCTGCCTTGGATATTATAAGAACGATGACATAATGCATTAACAACACCCTCTAACCAAGCTTCTTCAGGATATTCTGGAACTCGAAGAAAAACACCTCGCTCGGTATCTAAAAAATAATAATCACGCAGAGCGGCTTTAAGAAAACGCTTAACCTCATCAATTAATCCAGAGATATGGTTTTCGAACCTTTCATCTTTGATAACATTATGCTTTACCCCTGTTTGTGCTTGAGTTCCTTCATAGCGAATGTAGCGAACAGAAGCAGATGGAATATACTTCTCAGGGTCTTTTGCAAATAATAAAATTGCTGATTTTTTAAATTTCCATTTATTATCTTTTCTAATAATTAAATGTCTTTTGCTAAGTAAATCTAATACATTCCCTTGATAGTTTAGTTTTTCTTTGTAACTATTAAGAAGTTCAATATCTAAATCTTCTTCATCAAAGTCATCTACTATTTCTTCTTCAAATCGACGAATCATTTTGTCATATTCTAATTTTCGTATTCTGTCTCTATCTAACTCCCGATTTTCGTCTGATACTCGTAAAAACACTTTTTCATTATCTTTTCGGCAAAAAACTCTTTCCAAATCTTGTTCAATATGGAATAAGAAAATTAGTTTTTCTTCTATCTCAATTTCTTCTAAACGGATATTACAAGATGGCTCAATAAAATCAAAAATTAACTTGCGATAAGCCTCTAAATTAGGAAGAGACCTTAGGTCTTGAATTTCTCCTTGATCTGATATTCCGAAGACTAACACTCCTCCATCAGCATTTAACATACCAATTAATTCTTCAGCAATTTTGGTCGGTTTTATTTCTCTTTCACCAATACCTTTTCGCTCAAAATATTGATTTTCAGGTTGTGTTTTTAGATACTTAAGAGTAATTGCCGAATTAAATTTAGAGAGAGTTGTTTCCATGTTTAACCTTGCTTAATCGAGTTAGAAACTTGCTTATTTAAAAAAATATTATAAAAATCAATTTGTTGAAATTATTTTTTAAGCTTGCTTAAAGAGCTTATAAAGTGATTAATCATTAAAAGCATATTCAATGCGCCTCTTCCCAATTCCCCCCCACGCCCACTTCGGCCACCAGCGGCACGCCCAACATGCCATTGGCTACACCTGCCATAATCTCGGGCAGTTTTGTTTTCACTAAATCCAGTTCCGATTCGGGCACTTCCAGCACTAATTCATCATGCACCTGCATGATGAGTTTGCTTTGGAGGCCGTCTGAAACAAGCCAGTTGCGGACGGCGATCATGGCGCGTTTGATGAGGTCGGAGGCGGTGCCTTGCATGGGGGCGTTGATGGCGGCGCGTTCGGCTCCGGCACGGGCATTGGCGTTTTTGTTGTGGATGTCGGGCAGGTAGAGGCGGCGGCCGAACAGGGTTTCTACGTAGCCTTGGGCGGCGGCTTGTTCTTTGGTGCGCTGCATGTAGTCGGCCACGCCGGGGTAGCGGGCGAAGTAGCGGTCGATGAAGTTTTTGGCGGAAAGGTTGTCGATGCCCAGCGATTTGGCGAGGCCGTATTGGCCCATGCCGTAGATGAGGCCGAAGTTGATGGTTTTGGCGTAGCGGCGCTGTTCGCTGCTGACGTTTTCTTGTGCGACGCCGAACACTTCGGCGGCGGTGCGGCGGTGGATGTCTTCGCCGTTTTTAAAGGCTTCGATCAGGGTTTTGTCGCCGCTTAAATGTGCCATGATGCGCAGTTCGATTTGGGAATAGTCGGCGGACACGATCACGCTGCCTGCGGGGGCGGTAAAGGCGCGGCGGACGCGGCGGCCTTCTTCGGTGCGGATGGGGATGTTTTGCAGGTTGGGGTTGTTGCTGGCAAGGCGGCCGGTGATGGCGACGGCTTGGGCGTAGGTGGTGTGCACGCGGCCGGTGTGCGGGTTGATCATTTCGGGCAGTTTGTCGGTGTAGGTGGACTTGAGTTTGGCCAAACCGCGGTTTTGCAAGATGATTTTGGGCAGCGGGTAGTCGGGCGCGAGTTGTTCGAGCACGGCTTCGTTGGTGGAAATGCCGCCGGAGGCGGTTTTTTTCAGCCCTTTGGTGGGAATGCCCATTTTGTCGAACAGGATTTCTTGCAGTTGTTTGGGCGAGTTGAGGTTGAAGGGCTGGCCTGCGGCTGCGTAGGCTTGCTGCTCCAGCGCAAGCAGTTGGGTGCCGATTTCGTGGCTTTGTTGGGCGAGTTCGTTTTTGTCGATAAGTACGCCGTTGCGCTCCATTTCAAACAGCACTTGGGCCACGGGCAGCTCCATGTTTTGATACATTTCAAGCTGTTTTTCGTCCATTTGTGCTTTCAGCCAGCCTTCGATACGCAGGGCGAAATCGGCATCTTGGGCGGCGTATTCGGTGGCTTGTTCGAGGCCGACATCGGCAAACGAAATCTGTTTGGCGCCTTTGCCGCACAGGGATTCGTAGGTGATGGTGGGCAGGCCGAGCCAGCGTTGGGAAAGCTCGTCGAGGCCGTGCCCCAAGTGGCTTTCGATGATGTAGGAAGCGAGCATGGCGTCGCCGGCAATGCCGTTCAGGGCAATGCCGTAGTTGGCGAAAATGTGCTGGTCGTATTTGAGGTTTTGGCCGATTTTTTTGAGTTCCGCATTCTCTAAATGGGGTTTCAGACGGCCTAATACGTCTTGTAAATCAAGCTGTTCGGGCGCGGAGGTGGGCGTGTGGCCGAGCGGGATATACACGGCTTCGCCTGCTTTGAAAGCGATGCTGATGCCGACGAGCTGGGCTTCCATCGGGTTGAGGCTGGTGGTTTCGGTGTCGATGCCGATGGTGTCGGCTTGCGACAATTTGCTCAGCAGGGCGGCGAATTGGCTTTCGGCGGTAACGGCTTGATAATCCAGCGTTTCAGGGGCTTGGACGATGCCTATTTCCTTTTCAGACGGCCTCTCGGCAGCAAGCGCAGCCTGTTCGCCGATATGCGCCACGCCGAACAAATCGCTGTTGCCTTCGTGCATGCGCTCTTCGGCTTCTTTCAGCCAAGTGCGGAAGTTGAGGCGTTTGAATTCCACCGCCAGTTGCGACCATTTCGGCGTGGTGCGGCGCAGGCTTTCGAGGCCGTCTGAAAGATCGCCGTGCAAATCCACATCGGTTTTGATGGTCACGAGTTGGTAAGACAGGGGCAGTTGCGGCAGCGCGGCTTGCAGGTTTTCGCCGACTTTACCTTTGATTTCAGACGCATGGTTCATTACGTTTTGCAGCGAGCCGTATTGGTCCAGCCATTTCACGGCGGTTTTGGGGCCGCATTTGTCCACGCCCGGCACGTTGTCCACTTTGTCGCCGATTAAGGTCAGATAATCAATGATTTGGTCGGGGCGAACGCCGAATTTGTTTTTCACGCCTTCAATGTCGAGCTTTTCGTTGCTCATGGTGTTGACGAGGGTAACGTGCTCCGACACCAGCTGCGCCATGTCTTTATCGCCGGTGGAAATCACCACGTTCCAGCCCGCTTCCTCGCCTTGTTTGGCCAGCGTGCCGATCACGTCGTCGGCTTCCACATCCGGCACAATCAACACCGGCCAGCCCATCAGCCGCACCAATTCGGGCAGCATTTCGGCCTGCGGGCGCAGTTCGTCGGGCATCGGCGGGCGCGTGGCTTTGTAGTCGGGATACATCTTGTGGCGGAAGTTTTCGCCCTTGGCATCAAACACCACCGCGCAATAATCGTGCACATAATCGGCACGCAGGCGGCGCAGCATGTTGAGTACGCCGTACAACGCGCCGGTGGGCGTGCCGTCGGGCGCGGTCAGCGGTGCCATGGCGTGAAACGCGCGGTAGAGGTAGGAAGAGCCGTCGACAAGGAGAAGGGTTTGGGACATGGTAAGGCCGTCTGAAAAGGTTATAGATGGGTGGATTATAACGGAATCAATCAGAAACGGCGGCGGACGGGCGATTGCCCGCCCTATCGATTCAAGGCCGTCTGAAAAGCATGAACCCTTACTTTTCAGACGGCCTTAAGCCGGTTTGGCACTACTCATGCTTCGTTCCATTCAAAAAAACGGCGGCGAAACGCTGTTTTGAAACAAGGCAAACTCACACCGCACACGGGCTAAATTTCATAGCCATAGGTAATAAAAACACACAAATCACACCGAACAGCCCCCAATCCCTACCGTCAGCCCCCGCTTGCTTCCCATGCCGTCTGAAAAACCTTAAAATGCCCAATCCTTTAATAATAACGTTCAATTACAACACTATGCCCGTCTGCGTCTGTCCTCACTGCAAAACCCGTTTGTGGGTTAAAGATACGCAACTGAATGTTGCGCAAGGTTTCGTGGTTTGCCGTAAATGCGAAGGCTTGTTTCAGGCCAAAAACCATATTGCCGAAACACCGAAAAACATCGACCCCAGCCTGCTGTTGAACGCCGTTACCGATACCAAACTCGTGCATTCCATCGGCCCGCAGGTGCGCACGCGCAAAACTTTGTCGAAAAATGAAATTGCCGACCTGCTCGACAATATGCTGGTGAGCGATGCCCGCAATTCCGCCAAAGCCGCTACCGCCGTTAAAATGAAAAGCGCATCCAAACCGCAGCCGCCGCAGATACCGGGGCCTGCGCCGATGCCTGCACAAGAGCTGAGAAAAGACGGCTTTAACTGGACGTTGGCCACTTTGGTGGCGTTAACGGTATTGATTATGCAGCTTTTTTACTTGGTGTTACTGTTAAACTGAGATGACCGCATCCGTTGATTTTATCCGCGACTTTCGGGAAGCCGCGCCGTATATCCACTATTTGCGCGGCAAAACGCTGGTAGTGGGCATATCGAGCAGCCTGCTTTCCGGCCCGTCACTTCCCGCACTCGCCGCCGATTTGAACCTGATTGCCGGCTTGGGTGTGCGTTTGGTGGTGGTGCACGGTTCGCGCACGCAAATCAACATATTGTCGGAAGCGGCCGGTATCGCGCCGCAATACCACAACGGCCGCCGCATCACCGACGAAACCGCATTGGTGTATGCCAAACAGGCTTGCGGCATAGTACGCAGCGATATCGAAGCCGCGCTTTCTTTCGGTCTTTCGCAAACCCCTTTGCGCGGCAAACCTCTGAATATTGCCGGCGGAAACTTCGTCTCGGCCCGCCCGCTCGGCGTGATAGACGGCATCGATATGGGCTACACCGGCGTAGTGCGCAAAATCAACACCGAAAACATAAGGCGAAATCTTGATGAAGGCGCGCTTGTACTGATCAGCCCGCTGGGGCATTCGTTGAGCGGCAAAACATTCAATCTCAGCATGGGCGATATTGCAGAAAGCATGGCCATTGCCCTTCAGGCCGAAAAATTAATCTATATGGTGGAGCACGAAGGCATACTCGACGCAGGCGGCCAAGTGTTGTCCAATTTGTCTGCCCAAGAAGCCCGCAGCCTGCTGGAAAGCGGCAGCGTACACCCCGCGCAGCACCGCCTATTGCGATCCGCCGTTAATGCCGTGGAAAACGGCGTGCAGCGCACACAAATTCTCAGCGGTTCGCACAACGGCAGCCTGCTTGCCGAACTGTTTACCCGCCACGGTATAGGCACATCGTTGGCACGCAATGCTTTTATGAGTATCCGTCAGGCGCAGAGCAGCGATATCCCCGACATAACCGCATTGGTACGCCCGCTGGAAGATCAGGGGATTCTGTTGCGCCGCAGCCGCGAATATCTCGAAAACCATATCGGTGAGTTTTCGGTTTTGGAACACGACCGCCAAATTTACGGTTGCGTTGCCCTGAAAACCTTTAGCGAAAAAGCGTCGGGCGAGCTGGCCTGTTTGGTGGTATCGCCCGAAGCGCAAGACAGCGGTTACGGCGAGCTGCTGCTCGAACACCTGCTGAACCAAGCACGCAGCCGCGGCATAAACAGATTGTTTGCTTTGTCCACCCATACCGGCGAATGGTTTCTCGAGCGCGGTTTTCAGACGGCCTCTCCGGAACAGCTGCCGCTTGAACGCCAACACGAATACCATCAAAGCAAGCGGCAGTCGAAAGTGTTTGTGTATTCGATATCTTAGGGCGTATGGTGTTAATCATGCGCACACTATATAAATAAATAAAATATTCAAAAAAATGGCTGTTTGTATCCATTGCACCTTGTGCCTAACGAACACCTAATTTCTACACGATATTATCTTGCGAAAATGTCTTATCCTGCCCTCGATCCGCAACCCTTGCGCTTGGTTGGGGCCGTCTGAACAATGCTTTTGCGGCAAGCGGCACAACCGCCGCTTGTTTTGAAATACCACCGAGAAGATACACGATTTATGTTTCGCCACCCATCTATTCAGGCACGCCTTTCTGTTTTTCTTACCCTGATCATTCTCGCCACGGCGCTGATTTCAGGGGTGGTTACGTTCTACACCATGTTTGAAGAAGCAGAGGAACTGCAAGACGATATGCTCAAGCAGGCCGCGCTGCTCACCAGAAAAGACGAATTGCCCGAAGAAGCGGGCTATACCGATATCGATAACGATACCCGCATTTACATCCAACCCGTTAACGACAACAGCCGCTTCAATATTCCGCTCGATGCCGAAGAAGGTTTTTTCGATACCACCGACAAGCAGAAAAAAAAGCCTTACCGCGCCTATATCCACCGTTATGAAGACGGTACGCTTGTGGCCTTTATCCAAGAAACCGAATTCCGCGACGACGTGGCTTACGACAGTGCTTGGTTTGCCGTGTTACCGCTGCTGGCATTGGTGCCGGTTGCCGTGTTGCTGACCATGCTGATTATCCATCTCAGCTTGAGGCCGATTTCGCGTTTGTCGGAGCAGGCGGAAAACCGTAGCGATAATGACTTTTCTCCATTGTCCACCCATAAAATCCCCATGGAAATTTTCGGCTTTACCGAAGCCATCAACCATTTGTTGCAAAGAGTGGGCGAAAGCATACGCCAGCAGCAACGCTTTATTGCCGATGCCGCACACGAATTGAGATCGCCGATGACGGCATTGTCTTTACAGGCGGAGCGTTTGTCGGGCAAAGGGCTGCCCGAAGATACGGCGGCATTGGTGGACGACTTGCGCGAGGGCATCCGCCGCAACCGCCGTCTTTTGGAACAACTGCTTTCTATGGCACGGGCGCAGGCACACGAAAACCATACCACCCAAAACATTAATTTGGCTAAATTCTGCCAACGTTTGGTGCAGGATTTATATCCGCTGGCAGAAGGAAAAAACATTGATTTGGGTGCAGATTGCGAAGGCAAAGAAATCTGCGTGGATGAAACTGAAATCTATACATTAATCAAAACCTTGTTGGAAAACGCCATTCTCTACACCCCCGAAAACGGCAGGGTGGATCTGACGGCGAAAGTGGACGGCCGCGGTTTGTATTTGGAAGTGGAAGATAACGGCCCCGGCATCCCGCCCGAAGAGCGCGAGCGTGTATTTGACCCGTTTTACCGCGTGCTCGGCAGCGGCACCGAAGGCAGCGGCTTGGGTTTGTCGATTGCCAAAACAATTGCGGAACGCTACGGCGGCACCATTTCTTTATCGGATTCATCCCGCTTCGGGCAAGGTTTGAAGGTAAGTGTATGGCTGCCTCAAGGCGGTGTAAACTGCGGTTGTTAACACACAAAACTTTTGCAAAATCCCCATCTGCGGCGCACTTCTGCACCGTATCTACATCCGGGGTTTTGCAAAAGTCTTATCATATTTTCATTCACAAAGCATAAAATTGTCATATTACCGTGCGCATTGAAGGGGGGCATTAACAACCGTTCTGCCGCACAATATCCGCAGATGCCGTCTGAAATCTTAATCATGCCGTTCATCGCGCGATGATTTAGCTTGTTGTATTTTTTGCCTTATTTTCATTCAGCGATAAGCGGAATGATTTCAGTAATTTACATACAGTAGTGTATTTTTGCATGAAAAGGCCGTCTGAAAAATTGCCCATGCCACCCTTAAGTTATTAAAATGCCTTTCTTTCAACACACATCACACGCATGACCACCACCCCCTTCATTGAAATGAAAAACGTGGCGTTTGCCTATGGCGACCGCCCGATTCTTCAAAACATCAATTTCACTATCCAACAAGGTAACTTTGCAGCCGTAATGGGCGGTTCGGGCAGCGGCAAAACCACGCTGATGCGCCTGATTACCGGCCAGATTCATCCGCAGCAGGGGCAAGTGCTGGTGGAAGGGCGCGACTTGGCCAAGCTGAATGCCGAAGAGCTTTACGAGCACCGCCGCCGTATGGGTGTGCTGTTCCAACACGGCGCGCTGTTTACCGATTTGTCGGTATTCGACAATGTGGCTTTCCCGATGCGTGAGCTGACCAAACTGCCCGAAGCGGTTATCCGCGATTTGGTTATATTGAAGTTGAACGCCGTCGGTTTGCGCGGCATAGAAAAGCTGATGCCGTCTGAACTTTCCGGCGGTATGGCGCGGCGCGTCGCTTTGGCCAGAACGATTGCGCTCGACCCCGAAATCATGATTTACGATGAGCCGTTTACCGGTCTCGACCCGATTTCTCTGGGTGTGATTGCTCATTTGATCAGCCGTGCTAATAAAGCCCTGCGCTCCACCAGTGTGATGGTAACGCACGATATCGAGCAATCGTTGGCAATTGTGAATCAAGTGATTTTTTTGGCACACGGCGAGATTGTGTTTTCCGGTTCGCCCGAAGAAATGCGCAGCCTCGATTCACCGTGGGTGCAGCAGTTTATCGGCGGCCTGCCCAACGGCCCCGTGCCGTTCCGCTATCCGGCGCAAACAGATTTGCGTGAGGATTTGCTGGGTGCGAAATAAGTTTTTCAGACGGCCTGTTGTGCCGTCTGAACACACCATGATGCGAATGTGAACGCAATCAAATCTGTTATACCTGTATCGGAAGATGCCGTAACAGTTTACACAGCGTATCTTGCCAAACGGCATGAGGCCGTCTGAAAAAGATTAATGTAAAAGAAATGATGAATTTTATCCAAACCATAGGGCGAAACACCCTTCACTTTATCCGCGCACTCGGCAGCGTGTGTCTGTTTTTTTTACAGATACTCGGCAAATCGGGCACGGCGTTAACCCGCTTTCGCTTGAGCGTGCGGCAAATGTATTTTGCCGGCGTATTGTCGGTGCTGATTATTGCCGTGTCCGGCCTGTTTGTGGGCATGGTGCTGGGCTTGCAGGGCTATACGCAGCTTTCCAAGTTCAAATCGGCCGACGTACTCGGCTTTATGGTGGCGGCAAGCCTGTTGCGCGAGTTGGGCCCCGTATTGGCGGCCATTCTCTTTGCCAGCAGCGCGGGCGGCGCAATGACCAGCGAAATCGGCCTGATGAAAACCACCGAACAACTCGAAGCCATGAACGTGATGGCCGTTAACCCCGTTGCCCGCGTTGTAGTGCCGCGCTTTTGGGCGGGCGTATTGTCGATGCCGCTGCTGGCTTCGATTTTCAATGTGGCCGGCATTTACGGCGCATACCTGATCGGCGTGCAGTATTTGGGTTTGGACAGCGGTATTTTTTGGTCGCAGATGCAGAGCAATATTTCTCTGCAATACGACGTGGTTAACGGTTTGATTAAATCGGCGGTATTCGGAGTGGCGGTTACTTTGATTGCCGTGCATCAGGGTTTTCACTGCGTGCCTACCTCGGAAGGTATTTTGCGGGCAAGCACCCGAACCGTTGTTTCTTCGGCATTAACCGTGCTGGCGGTTGATTTTATCCTTACCGCACTGATGTTTACTGAATAACAGATATAACGAGTAATATGATGAAAAAGAATGTTTTGGAATTTTGGGTAGGTTTGTTTGTCTTATTGGGCGTAATCGCCGTCGGTTTTCTCGCTTTCCGCGTGGCAGGCGGCGCTGCGGTAGGCGGCGGCTCGGGGCAAACATACACGGTATATGCCGATTTTACCGATATCGGCGGTTTGAAAGTCAATGCTCCGGTAAAAGCTGCCGGCGTGTTGGTCGGCCGTGTGGGCGGCATCAAGCTCGACCCGAAAACCTATCAGGCCAAAGTGAGCTTGAATTTGAACAACCAATACCAATTTAGCAGCGACGTTTCGGCACAAATTCTTACTTCCGGCCTGTTGGGCGAACAATACATCGGTTTGCAGCAGGGCGGCGACGAGGAAAATCTGGCTGCGGGTGACACCATTACCATTACCGGTTCCGCAATGGTGTTGGAAAACCTGATCGGCAAATTCATGACCAACTTCGCCGAAAAAAATTCAGGCGGTTCGGATGCCGCAGAAGCCGGAACAACACAAGCCGAATAATCCGTTTATTATTTCAACAGGAAAAAAAGAATCTATGAAAAAATCATCTTTATTCACCGCATTGGGCATGGCCGTTTTGAGCATCAATCTTGCAGTTGCCGCGCCTGCCGATGCCGTCAGCCAAGTGCGCACCAATGCCACACAAGTATTGAGCATCCTCAAAAATGCCAACGGCGGAAACGATGTCGCCGTGCGCCGTCAGGCCGAAAACTATGCCCTGCCCTATTTCGATTTCCAACGGATGACTGCGCTGGCGGTCGGCAATCCGTGGCGCGAAGCCACAGCAGCACAAAAACAGGCATTGTCGAAAGAGTTTCAAACGCTGCTCATCCGCACCTATTCAGGCACGATGATCAAGTTCAAGAATGCCAAAGTGGTCGTTAAAGACAACCCCGTCGTAAACCGCGGCGGTAAAGAAATCATTGTGCGTGCCGAAGTTACCCCGCAAGGCGGCAAGCCCGTGAATATGGATTTCACCACTTACCAAAGCGGCAATAAATACCGTGCTTACAACGTGGCCATCGAAGGTGCGAGCTTGGTAACCGTTTACCGCAACCAGTTCGGCGAAACCATCAAGAGCAAAGGCATCGACGGCCTGATTGCCGAACTGAAATCCAAAAACGGCGGCAAATAAGCCATGGAATCCGACGTACGCGGCGGTGTGCTGCATGTGAAAGGCGAAGTAACCGTGAAAACGGTTACTTCTGCCGCTTACGGCCGCTTCGAGCAGCAATGCCGTCTGAACGAAACGCATACGGTCGATTTTTCGCAAGTGAGCCGTGCCGACTCTTCCTGCGTGTCGCTGCTGCTGACTGCATTGCGCGTCAAACCGTCGTCGATAGCCTTACAGGGGCTTCCCGATTCGGTGGCGGCATTGGCCGAATTGTATGAAATCAAAGAATGGGTCAACCCATGAGTAAAAAGAATATTTGTTTAGCAGTGGCGGTTTTGGCGTTGTCTCAGCCCGTATGGGCGGAGCGCAATCCGGCCGACCCTTACGAGCCTTACAACCGTGTGATGTTCAAAATCAACGACACGGCCGATAAATATGTGCTGACACCGGTAACACGGGGTTACCGAGCCGTTACCCCCCGGCCGGTGCGCAAGGGCGTAACCAACTTTTTCGACAACTTGCGCGATGTGGTAAGCATGGGCAGCAATCTGCTGCGGCTCGACATTAAACGCGCCAGCGAAGATTTTGTGCGCGTAGGCATCAACACCACCTTTGGCCTGGGCGGTTTGATTAACATTGCCGATGCGGGCGGTATTCCCAACAACAAAAACAACTTGGGCGACACCTTTGCTTCGTGGGGTTGGAAAAACAGCAATTATTTTGTTTACCCGCTAACCGGCCCTTCTACTTTGCGCGACAGTATCGGCTCAACCATCACTTATGCGTATCCGGTAAAAAACGCTATTTTTGAAACCAGCGCAGGGCGTATCGGTTCTACGGTTGTCGGTGCGGTCGATACACGCGACCGTTATCTCGATTTAACCGACAGCCTGCAAGATGCCGCAATCGATAAATATGCCTACACCCGCGATATTTTCATGAGAATGCGCGCCCAGCAAACGGGTGCCAAGTTGCCGCAAGGCAGTGAAGACGACATCGATATCGATGACTTGGTCGGTGAAGAACAGAATGCTGCCGGAACCCAAGAGTATGTGCCGGTTGAATCTGAAGCTGCCGTAACCGATCTGCCGCGCAGCAGTTTGGATGTGTCTTCGGAGCAAGCCGAACTGTTGACTTTGTGGGAACCGGAAGGCGGTATAGCCAAGCATTAAAGTCTATAAATTAAGTGTAGGAAAGCCCGGCGCTATTTACAGTATTGTTTTTTGAATACTGTAAATAGCGCCGGGCTTTTCTAAAGCGGGTTGCCAACAGGATCTATTGTCTATAAACACTTTTTGATATAAGGCCGCAAAGCAGTACGGGTAATAAGCACAGCAATGTTGTAGTAAAAAGTATTGATTGACTATATAGGCCGTCTGAAAATCAAATCACTTAAAGACCTTTCTTTTATATTTATATCTGCCTAATTTTCTACTAACTTTGAGCTTTTAATATATGCCTCATCCCATTATTTATCTCATGTGGTGAGGAGTATCATTATGTTTACCGTAAGAAGAATACTGAGCGGCGTGGCTTTTCTCATAGCCTTGTCGGTTGTAGCTGCCGTGTTTATCGGCATATTTTCATTAGGTTTTTTTGCTCCGGTTTCCGGAAAAGAAGCGGTTGCGGCTGCCGTTGCCCATACCGGCGGCTACGCAAAAGAAGTGGAATTCGAATACGATTACTACACCGGTTCTCGCTATGAAGTAGAAGTGATTGCCAACGGTTTAGAACACAATGTTATTGTGGATGCCGATAACGGCAAAGTGCTGGCCGTTAAAACCAAAAACAAAAAATATCATATTTAATCATATAGTTAAAAATAAAAACAATTGAATAAACAACGCTGCTTACGGCAATTTGAAGCAGCAAACCATCCCGCTGAGGCATTTACGCCACAGCGGGATTTTTAATGATTTCAACATAAAAATAATATG
>NZ_LGZA01000044.1:0-13960 GCF_001308005.1 Neisseria sp. 74A18 | reverse complement strand
GCAGCAGAACGTGCGGTTACTTCCAATACAAAATATTCAAGCAGTTTTCTTTGCAGACTCTTCTTTAACTTACAGTGGGTTATCTTCATTTTGGCAGCCTATCATGACTGCTAATCTACGTCAGCCCCAAAATAAAATAGGCCGCAATTGCTTGCGGCCTATCTTTTAATTTATTTGGCTCCCCGACCTGGGCTCGAACCAGGGACCTGCGGATTAACAGTCCGTATTTATAAATTTCATTCAAATTCTAACAGTATCAATTTTTCAAATAAAACATGTTGTTAATCAATTTATTCTGTAAATTCTTATCATTCAATATCAACCAGCACTCAACTTGAAACCGTCTAAATTTTGTTTAAAATAATACTGTTTTTTAATTTTAGACGGTTAGATTTATGTTCGATGACAGACAACGTATATTGGCCTCTTCGGAAGGTGAATGGGTATTTGTACGTAAAATTGTTCCCTGTGGTTCTTTGGAAGCTCTACACGGAAAGCGTGGCATCAATTTCTATTTTCGTGCTTACTTTAAAGGTAAAACCAATCGTTTTGCGATTGGACGTTTTGATCCTAACCATCCCCGTATGGCGATTAACCCTTCACGAATCGGCTACAGTATCGAAGGCGCTGCACGAGTAGCAGCACAAATGGCAGATAAACATCTTGAATATGAAGCTAAAGGCGGTTATTCCATTTATTTGAAAGAGCAGAAAGCGCTGAAACGTCAAGAAGCATTAATAAGCAATTTGAGCCAGTCAGCAGAAAAAGGAGTAGTCGAGGAAGAGGCTGTCCTGACTTTAGGAAACCTATTGGCAGCTTATATGGATTATTTAAAAAGTAAAGGTCGCGTTTCTGCGCACAGTGTAAGAACCGATTTGGATAAAAATGTCTTTAAAGCCCATCCCGCCATTATTGATATGCCGGCAAATCAAATTACACCGGATGAAATTGCATTGATTCTTCGTTCCATTCATGAAAGAGGACATGGCCGTACGGCTAATAAAATCCGCTCTTATCTTCATGCAGCATTTACTTTGGCGATGCAGGCAAAATATAACCCGTCTTTGCCTAAACATTTTATTTCGTTCAATGCAGTAATGAATCCTGTTGCCGTTATTTCCCCTGATACGGCTTCCAACCGTGCCGATAAAAACCCATTGGCAGGAGAAGAGATGCTTCGTTACTGGAGAATAATTGATCAATACCCCGAACCACACATTAAAGCCTCATTGAAATTGCATTTGTTATTGGGAGCACCCCGTATTGCACAGTTGGTGCGGTTGCAATGGAAAGATGTGCATCACAGCTATTTAGTTTTGCAAGACGGCAAAGGCAAGCCCGGCAAGCCTCCAAGGCCTCACTACTTGCCTTTGATTGAACCGGTCAAAGTGATATTGGCAGAAATGCCGAGATTATCCGAGCGGGTATTTGGCAGCAGCAAAGCCCCCATGACCGCCACTACCCTGTCTGACTGGGCTAAAAAGGCGGTAGACGGGCAGATTCAAAACTTTACTCTGAAACGCACCCGCTCCGGTGTAGAAACTTTATTGGCCAGCTTGAAGGTTTCACAAGAAGTTCGTGGCTATCTTCAAAGCCACGGTATCGGTGGGGTGCAAAACAAACATTACAATGCCTATGAATTTTTAGACGAAAAGGCCGAAGCATTGAATAAATTGCATCATTATCTGCAATCAACAGATAGTCTTTAATTGTTCTCTCAATGCTGCCCGTTTCTTTTGACGGGCAGCATTTATTTTGACTACTAATGCCTTGATTTCCATATCGTCGGCGCCGGCTGAAATAGCTTCTAAAATCAAATTCACTTCATCTACAGGCCAACCGATCCGAGCGGGGCCTATGCGCACCTTGTCAGGTAGTAAACCGCTTTTGATACGGTTATAAACGGTATTGGGGGCCTTAATATTGAAAGCAGTCATTATTTGATTAAAAGTATAATATTTCATCCGTATTCCCTGGTGGTTTACTGTTCATAAAAACTGGAAAATCGCTCCAAGAAGTTATTGAAATTTTTTCATACAGTTAGGATGCAGGGCAAATAAAAACGATGAAAAATATTTTGATTTCAATTGATTAATTTCTAAAAAATAAAAGAACTGATTCGTATACGGTGTAACAGGAAGATATCCCATTTTGCTTTCAATAGATTAATTTTTTAAAATCATTCACTTATAAAATTCATACACAGTAATTTACACTTTAGACAACGGATATGTGTTTTATTTATTAAAAATACAAATGCCATTTCGCAAATTCCTTTTTGTTGAAAATTGGAAACATTTTTTTACCTTATTAGCTCAGGTGCACACCTCAGCAATATCGAGTTTTTATATTAATAAAATCAAATAGATATATTCAGAAGTGCAAATAGCGGGCCGAAGCCCGCTATGTATTCATTATCTATTTTATCTTTGATAAGACTTTGGATAGATATACACGGTTTTACCTGTCGGCTTACCGTATGTTGTGTTGATTGGTTATTCCCGCACAGCCAAGTGCAGGCAGTTCTCGGCGGCCAAGCCGAGAACTATTCCGGTCGGTGTGTAGTGACCGGACTCCGATTTTCGCCTTCACAGGCTCCGCCTCAACAACCGGCGGTCGAACCGCCGGTCATCAGCCGGCAGCCCGTTCAACGCCCGGATGCCATCCGGTTTGATTACGATGAGATTGTTCGTTTGCCCGTTCCTTTCGTATCCCTCACGGGACTTACCTTTGCACGCTGAACTCGCGCTCGGGTACGCAGCTTACGCTTTCCTACTCAGACACTCTCCCGGTCTTTTACCCTTTTCGCCGGTGCCACCCGTACGTTTTATGGGCAGTCAGACTTTCCCAAGTTAGTTTGTTGTTACTGCATCATTCCTAGCTGTCGCCTCACATAAATATCCATACCCTACGGCTACCCGGTGACCCGGTTTCAGTCGGTAAAGAGTCCACAAACCCTGACTTACTGGATATTTTGCTTCTTACGGCTCATTCAGTCCGCAGCCTCCTCATCCCATCATGAGGTATTCGGATGATTCAACACAGCGCCATTCGGCATCAGTTTCCCGACCCGTTTCGGCTACCGTTACACGCTTAAGCTCTCAACGACCCCGGATTTCTCCGGGTGCCGGCATACCAAGATTTCTCCCGTACGCCCTACAACATTTCTGTTGCACCGCAGCCGTCGTGTGTTGCATACGTCACGCTCTTTCGATACGTCCCGCAGGCCGGACTCTACCGGCTTTCACAAACAAACAGGTCGGTTCCGCATTACTGCGGCCGCCGTTTCCTTGTCGCCCGTTCTTGAAGGCCGAAACGGATTGGGTCGAATCGGGGAGTTTCACCCCGAAGCGCCCTTCGTAGTCGTACCGGCACCATTACGTGCATACGACTTCGGCAAACTGGACGGTTTGGCAGACCATCTCGATCTCATCACGTTGGGGGCTAGCCAACGATTAACAGGTGTGGCTAGCACCATCGGATAGGGTGATTGTAAGGGGTCTCCTTTTGCCGAGATAGGGGCTTTGGCTCCCTATCTCGGACTCTTCTATATTTGCTGCCCCTACCTGACTTAAAAATAAAGCCCTAACCCTTGATAATCCTAGTGGGTTGATTACATACCCAAATTTTAAAATTTGGCGTATGATATCTGCAACACAACACAAAAACACAACTGAATACGGTAAACCAAAAAAGTAAAAGATCAGGTGTAACAAGAGAGAAATGCGGCCAGGCATTTCGAATCGGATACCGATATTGTTGAGTGGCTTCTCGAAAGAAAGGATGCTGACGAACAGATAGCCTAAGTTGACCAACCGGTTTGGTGATGATGCGCATAGCGCCCGAACAAACTATATGGGCCAGAGGAAAAAACACTCCGGCTCCCCATAACATTTTGCCGAGGAGTGCAGATGATGCCATCCCAAACCCAAACCCAAACCCAAACCGGATTGTTAATTTTTACCTGCCGTTCCATCTATATGCAGAGAATTGCCGATGCTGTAGAGGACGGCTACGAGTATTACGTCTGCGGTGAAGTGCCGACGGTAAAGTTGCCTGTATTGGTAGATAAATTTACCGTCAACTTCCCACTGCATCACACACCCAAACAACGCTACCGTGCGCGTCAGAAAGGTAAAAGCAGCACAAAATTGCTGTGCTACCGTCACGATAAGGAGCCGGATAAAGTCCGGTTTATTTTGCTGCACCGTCGCAATAAAAACAGCGATTTGCCCAAAGGTGAGCAATGGCAGATGGTCACCAACCGCCATACCCGGATTCACAGCAGCGGTTATGAATTGGTGCGCCTGCCGAATGAACGCAAACCGGACAGCCCCAAGAAACCGTTGAAACCTTACCGGTGGTCGTGGCGGTATACCGGGCAGCGCATGAGCGATTTTGAAGCGGATATAAAACGGGCATTGGTCCGCAAGTCGGAAGCGGACTATTTGGCGTTGTTCGAAAGGCTCTCCCGCACATTAGGCTTCGCAGGTGCGCGACAGCAGGCATTCGGTTTGCTGAAGCGTATGGAATGTGAATGGTTGAAAACAACCGGGGAGGAGCCGCCCCGGCATTTTAATGGCAAGCTGCCTACGGTAAGGCGGTTGAAGAATGAAGGGATTACTTTGGCTGAATTGCAGAAAGAATCTTAAATGCCATAAATCAAAATATGCGGCTGGTAGGAGGAAATCATACCAGCCGTTTTGTGCCTAAATGATACAGGCAGTTTTCTTTATGACACCTCATTTCAAATGGAAATAAGGCATCATTATTTTCGACATATTTAACCTTTCGGATCAGTTATTCTGCCTACAATCTTTGCGTTTTAAGCTATACTTCCCTGTTTTAACTTACACATAATCTGTATATCTATTTTCAGGAGTACCTACCATGACAAGCACTCAACAGCGAGCCGAATTGCAACGTAAAATTTGGCAGATTGCTAACGATGTACGAGGCTCCGTCGACGGTTGGGATTTCAAACAATACGTTTTAGGTACCCTGTTTTACCGTTTTATTAGTGAAAACTTTGCTGCCTTTTTCAATGACGAAGATACCGACTATGCCACTCTGTCCGATAACGTTATCACAGATGAAATCAAAGAAGATTCAGTTAAAACAAAAGGTTATTTTATTTATCCCAGCCAACTTTTTCAAAATGTGGCGGCTAATGCCAATAACAATGAAAGCCTAAACACTGATTTGGCAGACATTTTTTCTGAAATTGAAAACTCAGCCAACGGCTACCCTTCCGAGCAAGACATCAAAGGTCTGTTTGCCGATTTTGACACCACCAGCAACCGTTTAGGCAATACCGTAGCAGAAAAAAACAAACGTTTGGCTGCCGTGCTGAAAGGTGTGGCGGAATTAAATTTCGGCGATTTCCAAAACAACCAAATCGACCTTTTTGGTGATGCCTACGAATTTTTGATTTCAAATTACGCCGCCAATGCCGGAAAATCCGGCGGGAGTTCTTTACCCCACAACATGTATCCAAACTGATTGCCAAGTTAGCCACCCACGGGCAAAGCACCATCAACAAAATTTATGATCCGGCTTGCGGTTCTGGCTCTCTGTTGCTGCAGGCCAAAAAGCAGTTTGACGAGCATCTGATTGAAGAAGGTTTTTTCGGGCAGGAGATCAACCACACTACCTACAACCTCGCCCGTATGAACATGTTTTTACACAACATCAATTACGACAAATTCCATATCGAATTGGGCGATACCCTGCTGAATCCCAAATTGAAAGACAACAAATCTTGGGTATACGGATTTAATGGTTGATGGGTCACCTTCACCCCATCAATCTGATACCACCCTCAGATGGTTGATAGATCGACTCCGTAGTTGAGTTCCTCTGCGAAGTCCGGCAGTCCGTAACCGATGGTTTTCTTGTAGAAAGGAGAGACCTTCGCAGTCGGTGCCTTCTTCTTGTGCTTCGTGGTGTAGAGCATTCGTGCCCGCATCACCTCGAAGGAGTAACCGCGCCCTTCACGGTTCTTGTCCTTGGCCAGTCGGTTGATGGACTCCGTGTAAGCGTTGGTGACGGGCATGTCCGTCTCGAAGTAGGTCATGGTCTCTTCGCGCCAGTTTCCCACTGCCCTGACCAGATCGCTCCAGACTTCCTTTTGGCCCTTCGGGATGGTGGCTATCCACTCGTCCAGGGCGGCTTCTGCCTGGAGCCGTGTGGTGGCGTCCCAGATGCCGTAGAAGCGCTCCTTGTGCTCGTAGGCGGCCAGCAGTTGCGGGAACGCGCCTGTCCAGGTCTCCATGATGAGGCGCTCCCGGTCTGAGACTTCGTGAGCGCGTTTCAGCAGGATTTTCCGGTCTCCCTTGAGAGTCCGGCTCTGGGACGGTTTCAGCTCCTTTCTGAGGCCCTTGCGCACTCTCTCTAGGGCATCGTTGGCCATGCGCACCACATGGAACTTATCGACCACGATACGGGCCTGGGGCAGCACAGCCTTGACCGCTGCCCGGTAGGGGTTCCACATGTCCATGCTGACGATCTCGACCTTCTGCCGGTCTTTCAGCTTCATCAGGTAGTTGGTCACCACGTCCTGGCGGCGGGTGGCCAGCAGGTCGAGCAGGGTTCGCTCCTCAATGTTGGTCAGAATGCAGCGGTAGCGCTTGTTCAGGTATAGCTCGTCAATGCCCAGAATGCGGGGCGTCTCGAAGCGGTGCCAGCGCCCCAGGAACTCGGCGCGGGCGTTGAAGATGTCGCGCACCGTCTTCTCGTCCAGGCCGGTCTGTGCCGCCACAAAGGTGTAGGGGTGGTTGAAGGATTCCTTCTCCACGTACTCATGCAGCCGCAGTGTCATACGGAATCCGTCCACCATCTCCGGTAGCTGGGGCCTGAATGTTGTCTTGCAGGCCCGGCAGGTGTATCGGCGGCGGACCACCCAGAGAGTGACCCGTTTGCCGTGGATGGGCAGATCACGATAGGGAACGTCACGCTTGCCGAACCGTACGAACTCACCCTGCACGCCGCATTCCTCGCAGGCGATGGGATCGGGCACGTCCACCTGGAAGTGCATTTCGTCGTCGGTTGATTTGCAGCCCAGTACTTGGTATTGCGGCAGGTGAAGGATGTTGTCGGGAAGTTCGGTCATGGTGTTGTATAGGCGTAGGTGTCAGTCAGATCCATCCGACTCGGCATTGGTGTTTGCTTTTTTACCCAACAAGCTGCTGGAAACGAAAAGTAAGGCACCGAGGACAATTGCAATATCAGCCAGGTTGAAGGCCGGCCAATGCCAGTCTCGCCAATAGAAATCAAAGGAATCCACAACATAGCCGCGAAAGACCCGGTCAATCAGGTTACCCATGGCGCCACCGAGGATAAGACTGTAAGCGATGGCTTCTCCTTTATGACGATTTTCAAGGATCAGCTTGATCAGAAAAATCGAGACCACTACCGTGATTCCGATAAAAAAGTAGCGCTGCCAGCCTCCACCATTCGCAAAAAGACTGAATGCGGCACCGGTGTTCCATAGGTGCACCCAGTTAAAGAACGGGGTCACCGAAACATACTCGCCATAGGCCATTGATTGCTGCACCAGCCACTTTACAGCCTGATCAGACGCTGCCAGCAGGCCCGATATGGACAATAGGGCATACGGCGAGAGCTTTTTGCCAATAATGAGCATTATTTAACCCTTCAACGCCAAAATGCGTCTGGCACCGTTAAGTACAATGCCCCCCGCGATGGTGCCGATAATCAGATCCGGATAATTGGAACCGGTCCACGCGACCAGGGCGCCGGCGGTGATGACCCCCAGGTTGATCACCACGTCGTTGGCCGAGAATATCCAGCTTGCCTTCATGTGCGCCCCACCTTCCCGATGTTTGGATATGAGCAGCAGACAACTGGTATTGGCAATCAATGCGACGAATGCGATAGCCATCATCACCAGCGATTCAGGCTCACTACCGAATACAAAGCGTCTCACCACCTCTACGAGCACGCCCACAGCCAAGATCAGTTGCAGTACACCAGCAAGATGCGCGGCACGTACCTGCATTTTCACGCTATGTCCAACCGCATAAAGGGCAAGCCCGTACACCGCCGCATCGGCAAAATTGTCCAGGGATTCTCCAATCAGGCCGGTGGACCGGGCGATCAGACCGGCAGTCATTTCCACCACGAACAGAAGTGCATTGATGCCGAGCAACCAGCGCAGGGTCCCGGATTCTTGCTTAGCAGAAGCTGCCGAAAACTCGGCGGCCTTGATGGTCTCCGGATTTGCAGCGACGGTTTCCTGAAGCGAGGCGCCTAGCCCCAAGGTCTTCAGTTTCGAGGTGACGGGCTCGACCTCGCCGTCATGCACGACCTTCAGCCGGCGGTTCGACAAGTCGAAGGACAGCGCCCGAATCTCCTCAAAGCCGTTCAGGGCTAGGCGAATCATTCGTTCTTCTGATGGACAGTCCATCTTCGGCACGGCATAAACACTGACCCATCTCCCTGGCGCCTCGGAGGAGGCCTGTATATCGGTATCCGCTGCGGACGTTGCATCACCGCCACAGGCGCCACCACAGGATTTGCTCATGATACGACTCCACTTGAACAATGTTGTGGTACCATTTTAAACTATAAAGCTACTATAAGGTCAATAGAGTAAAGAATCCGTTGGGGAGGAGGCTGATGCGCATTGGTCAGTTGGCGCAGTTGGTAGGAGTCGAAACACAGACGATCCGCTTCTATGAACAGCAGGGCTTGTTGCCGCCGCCTGATCGGCAGGACAACGGTTACCGTGTCTATACCGAGAAGCATGGTGAGGGGCTGGCCTTCATCCGTCGCTGCAGAATCCTGGGCCTGTCACTGGCTGAGATTCACGAACTACAGAGCTATCAGGACGACCCTCATCAGCCTTGTACCGCCGTCAACACCTTGCTCGATGATCACATCTCTCATGTGCGGTCGCAGATAACCGCTCTGCAAGCGCTTGAGAAACAACTCGTTTCACTGAGAGCGAGTTGCAACGATGACCGGGAAGTTGAGGCGTGTGGGGTTCTTGCTGGAATTAGCGAAGGAAACATGCACCAGCAGTAGGTGAAGCATCAACCAGATAATCCGATGAGATGCCGGTCTGTCTCACTCTCATGCAAAGGTAAGATCAACCATTTAATCCGCTTACCCTTAAAAATCTGCAAAAAGAGCATTCAAAGCCACTAACCATTGCAACGATTTTTTCTTTTACAGCCAACGAAGAGCAAGATGCAATAGGCGACATTCCGGATGAAAGTTTTGAACCTTCAGCCATGAGTGCCAGCGCAAAAGAATTTTTAAGCTATGCAATTAATGATTATAACGCCACTTTCAAAACCAATTTCAGCGTAGAAAGCAAAGCGTTTCAAAACTACTACCGCGATCTTTCCTTGCTCGTTAAAAATCAGGAAGTAGATTTATTAATTGTGGTGGGTATGTTTCTAACAGGTTTCGATGCCCCTACGCTAAACACTTTGTTTGTGGATAAAAACCTGCGCTATCACGGTTTGCTGCAAGCTTATTCACGCACCAACCGCATTTACGATGCTACCAAAACCTTTGGCAATATTGTTACCTTCCGTGATTTGGAACAAGCCACAATTGATGCGCTTACTTTGTTCGGTGACAAGCATACCAAAAACATGGTGCTGGAAAAAAGCTATCAGGAATATATGGAGGGCTACACAGATGCCGTTACCGGTGAGGCTTGCCGCGGTTATTTGGATGTTGTGGCCGAATTGCAAAAATGTTTTCCCAATCCCGATGAGATTGTTACCGAAAAAGACAAACGTGATTTTGTCAAACTGTTCGGCCAATATCTGCGGGTAGACAATGTTTTGCAAAACTATGATGAATATGCCGCTTTGCAAGCTTTTCAGCAATTGGATACCGATGATCAATCCGCCGTGGAGGCGTTTAAAGAAAAATATTATTTAACAGACGAAGATCTTCAGGCAATGGAAGCGGTGGATATACCCAGTGCGCGTATGATTCAGGATTATCGTTCTACATATAACGATATTTGGGATTGGCTGCGCCGTGAGAAATCCGGCAATGAGAAAGAGCTGTCTACAATTGATTGGGATGATGTGGTTTTTGAAGTCGATTTATTAAAATCGCAAGAAATTGATTTGGACTATATTCTAGATCTGATTTTTGAACATAATCAAAAAGTCAAGAATAAATCAGAGCTGGTTGAAGAGATCATCCGTATTACCCGGGCTAGCCTGAACAATCGCCCTAAAGAAACTTTATTAGTTGATTTTATTAATCAAACAAATTTAGGCAATATTCCTGATAAGGACGGTGTTGCCAATGCTTTTTTACAATTTGCACAAGGCGAGCAACGTCGTGAAGCCGGTGAATTAATTGTTTCGGAAGACTTAAATGAGGAAGCGACCAAGCGTTATATTACCGTTTCGTTGAAGAGGGGATATGCGAGTGAAAATGGCGCTGATCTCAATAAGATTTTGCCGAAAATGAGTCCTTTAAATCCCCAATACCTTACTAAGAAACAAAGTGTTTTTCAGAAAATCAACGCATTTGTGGAAAAATTCAAAGGAGTTGGTGGGGATATCTAAAATAGGATGAACCAATTGGTTTGAGAATTCGGATATTTATAGACGTGGATACTAAAAAAGTGTTACCGTATGTGATGCTATATATGGGATTTTAAGTTCCATATATAGCTCACTATAGTGGAAAGGTTGTTGCATAATTCAATCATTAAGAATTTTCAGATAGGATTAATAGGTAAAGCTCATATCTTTTAATAACAGAGTATTTCCAATAAATTAATATTTGAAATGTACAGAATATAAGTTTGGAACGGGTAAAAGAGGCCCAATCTGAACCGCTTATTCATTGTACAAAATGGTATTGACTTGCAATCCACCCAAGAATATGTTTCCTTCTTTTTGCCATGCTAGTAACTGTTCTTTTTGAGAAGCGCTTGAATCTATCATCAAGGCTAAAATTAGCCATGCAATATTGGGAGGAATCCCACATAGGTTATTATTTGCCATACATTCAATAAAATTAGATGCAAAATATTGGCTATTTAATGTCTGACCAAATAATTTTCTTAATTCCAAAATATCTTTAGAATTTAAACCGGCATTCCATAAAGCGTCTATTTTCCTATTGGCCAAGCCAAATTCAGTAAAGTGCCTAACTGCTTTATCTGCATTTTCTATATTAGAAAAATCTATATTTGTGGGTCTTTGAAACCACCATTTGACTTCCCAATTAAATTGGCTAATCTCTTCAGAAGAAGTAAAAGCAACCCAGCAAGCATTTTCGGTGAACAGCATAGAATCTTCATGGTTCATAGCGACCGAAAATACAATTTGCAAACCCTCTGGGCGTTTTTTGAACCAATCATTAATTTTATTTAAAGAGTTATCTATTGAAGCAAATGTCCAGCGGGCACAGTCCTCACCTAAATCACTGGCGGCTGTTTTAATCTTACTAACTTGAACCTCTTGGTCATACGAAGCATTACCAGTCAAATAAACCATAATATGATTGTGACCGGTAGACTCAATCAACTTAAAAATATCTGACACAAATAAAGCATAAATATTCAGTTCTGTATCCGTAGTTCCCTCTTTCCGGGCGAATATAGCAGGGATGTCCTGTTTTTTAGTGATCAGCGCCTCCCGGCTCAAACCTTCAGGAAGGCAAAAACCTGATGCCAATATTGCAATACGCTTTTGAGCCCAAGTTCCCCAGCGTTGCCGGATGTTGTTTTTTTCTTTTTCCCATGCTAAGAAACGTTGCTCGTTATTCATTTCCCACGAAAACACTAAAAAACGAGCTAATGCACAGATAAGTAAAGGCAAAAAGAATACGATTCCCCAAAACCATACAGAATGTGCAGTATTACCCCACATTAGCCATAAAGTTGGTGTAATTATTAAATATAAGAACACTAAAACCATCAACCAAATAGGTAAAGTATTCCATTTGTACTTTTGAGGCTTCGGAATCTCCGGAATATCGGGAATATTCCACTGCATATGAGTAAACTCCTATTGAGTCATGTTGCTTTATAATTAATCGATAAATAATAGCGTTCTAATAAAAGAATTGCTCACGATCTTTCTACTTTTATTCCTATTTTTGACAAATGCCTACCTAAATTGATGCTGTAATTAAAAGAGTTATTGTAGCTTGTTTAGCATCGTAAATGAAACTTAAAGAATCCCATACAATATTTGAATTTTTAAAGTCCAATTTCATTGGGCTAGTAAGCTCATAACTCGAAGCCAAAATAGGATATTTCTTAACAAACCTGCGAACAATTTTTGAGCTAAGTATATCGTCATCTAAATAAACAAAATCTTTAAATAAAATATAAATTTCTATTTGCTGAGAAATATTTATCGTTATATCCGCTTTTTCACTTAGGTATATAACCTCACGACCCAACACATAGCTATTATTAGAAAGATCAAAAAAATCCTTTAATTGTTTATGGCAATCATCTGTGAAATCAATAACTATACTATTATCTATCGCTATTTTTTTCTGGTTCATAAAAACTTGTAAATTATTATTCATGTTATTAAACTATTTAATTAATGCTTGTTAGCTATTTTAATTGGGTATTTAGAGTAGGCAGGTTTTTGATTGAACCAATACTAATAGTGAATGAGATTAGGTTGTGCCTTAGCTACTTTGACTCTTTGAGATATAGGTCTGTCCTTAAGTTACAAGGAAGGACAGACAATCCTGATCGAGCTAGGCATAAAGCTTACCACGGCCATCTGAAAGTAGAGCTACAGGCTGGAAAATTGATCAACTAAATTTTTTCAGGCAGGCATTGTTTAATGTTTACCTGTGAATTTTCATTACATTTGAATTATTCATTTAGGAGAATAAACGACCATTTCTCCGTTGGGATATTCTCCTTTCCAACCGCAGGGAAAACCTCCATTTTGATAAACTTCTATTTGTTGTTCAATGAATTCATCTTTTTGTTGAGAAAATATGCGGTATGCAGCAAAAGTTAAAAAATCATTATAAACAAAATCAGTAAACTCATCAGGAAATAAATCTTTTTTTTCTTTTTGTTGGAGAATAATTAAATCCCATAATTCTTTTTTATAATCCTTCCATAAATATTCTGCTTTTTCCTCTTCTTCGACGCACATTCCTTCAAATAAATAAGTTAACGGAGTTCTATCTTCTAGTAAATCAGGATAACTACTATAAATTGCGTAATCAGGATCTTGTGTTTCGTATAAGTCCTGTGCTTCATTTTTATTAAAAGTAATGGAATAATTTGACAAATTAAATCCTCCACAAAAGAAATTTGGATTTTTTAAAATTTCAAATAAATTCTTTTTTTGAGCTTCAAACTTAATTTTTAAACTATCTAGCATCATTTCAGTATTCTTTTAAAATTGCTTTCCATTGTTCATCAGTTGCATCAGATTTACGCATAATTGGCTCCCTTTATTTAACATCCTTCCTAAAGATTTTTGTAGGACAATCAGCTGATCCTTTTGTTTAGTACAAGCTCCTTTAGAAATAGTTGAACAATTACTTTACTTACAATAAGAAATAGTACAAGTGGTTGTAATCCTCATTAATTTCATTGTTACAAGTAAAACGGGGGCAATCTTTTTGCTTAAGGCATCTCTGTGATATTCGGTTATTTCTGTCTGATTCACTTAGGTATATGATTTCATGGCTTAATATTTAAGCAATTATCAGAAGAATAAAAAAATATCTAAGTTTTAGGCGCTTAGCTTGTTATGTATAGTTAATTGAATAGGAAAAATCAAAACTAATTCAAAGTAAAGTAAAGATTCCCTGAATTATCTTTGTCGTATAGTTCCAGAAATTGCATCTTTAAATTATTTTCTATGACCATTTCTTTAAATTTATCAGTAACTCCATATATATATGGTTTTTTTTCATCTCTAAATATATATTTTGAAGACATATCTTTATAACAATCTAAAGA
>NZ_LGZA01000043.1:0-15810 GCF_001308005.1 Neisseria sp. 74A18 | reverse complement strand
TATACATGGATGTATGTAAAATTTTCTTTACTTATCAAAAAGATAACTTTAAAAATAGTAATTTTAAAAATAGATTGTAAGTTTTTTATGGATATAATCATCATAAATCCACTACATAGTCATTTTCTTAAAGCCGTATAGTTTAAGTGATAGGTTATCGGTGGATTTATTGCAGTGCGGGAGTTGTATATCCCTTTTTATTTGTTTCTGATCATCAAATCAAATATTTCATATTTGATTTAGAGGGTCTGTTTAACTTGTTTATGAAAGGAATGTATCATGAAAAAATTGACTGCTGCTGTCGTGGCTTTGGGTATGAGCGCTTCTGTTTTCGCTGCCGGTTCTTTCAATCAAGCTGTTTTGAGCGGTAAAGATGCTCAATTGGTTGTTTCTACTGGTTATGCTAACGCTCAAGGTTTGAACGTGATCAATGCCAATGATTCAATTACTAAAGTTGATCAAGGTGTTTTGATCAACAACTTGGATCTGGAGTTGAAGAATGCTGCTTACACTACTCAAGGTGCCAACGTAGTTGTTGCCGGCAAGGAAACTAAGAACGTAGATCAAGAAGCTTGGGTTAACGAAGTTAAAATGAAAACCACCAATGGTGCTTACAACACTCAAGGTGTAAACGTAATTGAATTGAAATAAGCAGTAACTTGCTAATGGGGGTCGGTAGTTGAAATGGATTTATTTTGCTGCCGACCCCGTTTAACAATTTGATGTTTTGATGTGTGGAAGGCAGGATATCATGATGAACAAATTGCTAAAGTTAACAACTCTTTTATGTGTTTCTTCAATGCTGGTGCCTGTGCCGTTGATGGCAAAACATCCGGGTTATCCTGATATACCTTCTACAAGAACAAAAGCCATGCCGCATAAGATGATTATGGAAGCACGGGTACGTCCTCAAAGAACAAGAACTGACGGCTACCATGTTACCGATCCTTATGGAAATTCATATTATGTTGATAATGTTATCAAGCCTAAATGTGCTTTTTATGCGAACTATATCAACACAGACTCCTCAGCCCTCAATCGTGCAGGAAGAGTTAATCAACCGAAAATTTCAAGCAAAGCTTATATTGGTAAAGTGACTATTAAAGGCTGCAATTAACTATTTTTTGAATTAATTTGATTAAGATTAATTGATAGGGAGAAAGCGTTATCATGAAAGCTTATGCTTTAAAGATTTTAGCTTTGGCTGTATTGTTTTCAGGCTGTTCATCGCAATCGGTAGATTATGTTTCTACTGCCGCTACGCCTAATTATACTGAATCTTCTTTAGATAAATCTTTAGACTGCGTAGGTAGGGCGTTTGAAGAATTTACCAAAACCAGCCCTCGGGTTTCTTTGTTTATCGTGTCTAATGTTATTGATGGAACGGTAAGGCAGCAGGCATTGCACAGTCCGTTGGCAGATGCGGGTGCTTTTCATTTAAAAACGCGTATCCATGCATTGTTTCCTTATACTTTAGCAAAAGTAGTAAAAGAAGAACCTTTGATTTTTCAGGCTGTTAACGGGCCGGTTGGAATCAATGCGTTTGGTTTGGTAAATACAAATTATTTGAAAGCTTATCAAGACGGTAATCTGTCGTCTATCAATTTTATTCGTAATCAAGCCGGGTTATCTCCCGCTTCTTACCTTCAATTGATCCCGATTGAGGCGGCATTTACACGCAACGACCAAGAGGATTTTTTCAATAGAGGCCGTGGTGCCAATGCTTCACAAAGCAGAGCCAGAATACAGGGTAATATTGATTACGGTTCGAGCAGTTCATCGAAAATCATTAGCTTAGCCGTAAATGTAAATGATCCTTCCACTAACACTATTGCTTATGCCACTTCTTTCGACTTGAAATATTCGGCGAAAAGAAAAGAATTCAGCATACAGTTAACGGGTAAAGAACCGGGCATCGGCTATTCGTTTTCTTCGGGACAAGTGGAAAGTGTGCAAAGTGCACAACAGGTTTTGCTTGATGCTGCCAGTTTGTGGGTTGCAGACTTGGCATATCCCGAATTACAGTTGCAAAAGAAATGCTCCCCGAAAAAATCTTAAACTGTCAGCTTTATTTAAAACATAATCCGATGGGTAGAAGTCGGTTATAGTAAAATGGTCATTAAAGGCCGTCTGTACAAACGGTATGGGCGGCCTTTATGTTTAACGATGTTTACTGCTTGGTAGGGAAAAATCGTGGCCTTGAGAAAAATGAATATAAAAGAGTATTGGCGTTTATGTATTTGTTTACCGTCGATCATGTTTGTGGCTGCATGTGCTTATCCGCAAAGCAAACCTGATCAAAAGCATCCGGTTTCAGCAGAGCAAACAAATGCTCACATACAAAGCCAGTTTGACAAACCACATGAAATTTTGGACTTGGAAACTTCTTACGGCAAAAAAAGCAGAGGCATGAAGAAGATGGCCAAGCAGGCAGATCATGTAACGGCTGAAGGTGAAGTTAAAAAGGCAGACAATCCGCCTGCCCCGATCATCAATCCGGACAAAGCCAAAGCTGCTTCGCGTGAGTTTAAGATTCAGGCTGAAGTAAATCCGCCTTACAAAGGGTTGGATGAGTTGAGCGAAGAAGAGCACGATAAGATTTTGAAAAAATCTTTGCCCTTGATAGGCCAATATGGCAATGTCGATTCAACGGGTTTGGGGCATTATCCCCGTCGGCAGGGGGAGCAGTATCAATCTGACAAACCGATTATTTATTATATTGATGAGTAATTTGAGTGCTTAATATTAAGATGCCGTCTGAATTGTTCAGACGGCATCATTTATTTTTCTACATTCAAACCGAAGTGCAGGTAGCTGCGTTCGGTAGCCATGCGCCCGCGCGGGGTGCGTTGCAGGAAGCCTTGCTGGATGAGATACGGTTCGATAACGTCTTCGATGGTATCGGTGGATTCGCCGATGGCGGCGGCAATGTTTTCCAATCCTACCGGGCCGCCGCTGAATTTATAGATCACGGCTTCGAGAAATTTTCTATCCATCAAATCCAAGCCGACCGAATCGACATCGAGCATACTCAAGGCGGCATCGGCGGTTTCGGCGTTAATCAATCCTTGGTTTTTCACTTCGGCGTAATCGCGCACGCGGCGTAGCAGGCGGTTGGCGATGCGGGGCGTACCGCGGCTGCGGCGGGCGATTTCCATTGCGCCTTCTTCGCCCATATTGAGTTGCAGCAGTTCGGCGGAGCGGGCAACGATGGTGGCTAAATCGTCGTGCCCGTAAAATTCGAGGCGGGAAACAATGCCGAAGCGGTCGCGCAAGGGGTTGGTGAGCATGCCGGCGCGGGTGGTTGCGCCCACCAGCGTGAACGGCGGCAGGTCGATTTTGACCGAGCGGGCGGCGGGGCCTTCGCCGATCATAATGTCGAGCTGGTAATCTTCGAGCGCGGGGTAGAGGATTTCTTCGACGACCGGACTGAGGCGGTGGATTTCGTCTATAAACAATACGTCGTGGGGTTCGAGGTTGGTTAGTAGGGCGGCCAAATCGCCGGCGCGTTCGAGCACGGGGCCGCTGGTTTGGCGAAGGTTTACGCCCAATTCTTTGGCGATGATGTGTGCCAGCGTGGTTTTGCCTAATCCGGGTGGGCCGAACAGCAGAGTGTGGTCGAGTGCTTCGCCGCGTTTTTTGGCGGCTTTGATGAAGATGGCGAGCTGTTCTTTGGCTTTGTGCTGGCCGATGTAGTCGCCCAATGATTTGGGGCGCAGGGCGCGTTCGAGCATTTCTTCTTGGGCGGAAATGCTTTGGGCAGTGATGATGCGTTGCGGTTGGGCGGCGCTGAGATTATCGGTTTGCAGCATAGTTAACAACTCGTAAGTTAAGTTTTTGAGGCCGTCTGAAACATATTTTCAGACGGCTTTGCTATTTATTTACCCGGTATGACTGTTTTGCCGCCAAACCAGATAATCGCGCAGTGGCGGCATGGGCGGGTTGATGCAGTGCGGGCATACGCCGGTGATGTCTTCATCGTCATCTTCGATATGGAGGGCGTTGGGGTCGAACCGTGCCTGCTGTGCTACGGCATGTGCCAAAGCTTGTTCCTGCACAACGTCAAACTCAAAACCGCTGAGAATTTCGCGCAGGAGTTCATGTTCTGCGTTGCTGAAATTTTCGCTGTTCAGGGTGATCAGGCGCAGATAGTCGCGGTTGCTTATTTTTTGGTGGAGTAAGTCGGTGTTCATGGTTATAAGGCCGTCTGAAACGGTTGGGTTGGTGTGAGACGAATCAAAGAGTTTGGAATTATAACGTGTTTCAGACGGCAGCGGACGTTGCCGTGCGTCGTGAAACAGGCTCAGGGTTGGGAGGTTGATGGTGAATCATGATCTGAAACATTCATAACCATTCAGACGGCCTCATATACGTTTTAGCGTATTTTGAGGCCGTCTGAAAAAACGAATAGATAATAGGTTTGATTATTTACCGCAAGAAACGAAGTGGCGCACTTGCGGCGGTGTTTCGCCTTGGTGGAAGCGTTTTACTGCGTTTTGCAGGTCGGCGTCGGTTTTGGAAACGCGTTTGTGTTGGCGCAGATGCTCGGCCCACGATTCGACCAAGAACCATTCGAGCATAATGGAAGGATCGGCGGTGTCTTCGCTCAGGCCCCATTGGTAGGCTCCGTCGCGGCGGCGTTCGGCCGAAAGCGCGGTAATGGCGCGGATAAACGCTTCGCGGTCTTCGGGGCGGATGCGGTATTCGATTTGAATCAGCACCGGCCCGCGGTCGTTGGCAGGGCGGGATACGGTGAGCGGTTCGGGCCAATGGTTAGACGGGCTTAAGTCGTTTTCGCCTTGCGGCAGTTTGATGCGGTGCGCTACCAATGCGGAAACCACCAATGCCGCCGCACCTGCAAGCAAGGTCAAGGGGATACCGATAAGGCTGGCAACGTTGCCCCATAACAAGCTGCCGGCAGTCATGGCGCCGTTGAATACGGTGAGGTAAACCGCCAACGAGCGGCCGCGTACCCAGTT
The DNA here is from genome assembly GCF_001308005.1 of Neisseria sp. 74A18. Taxonomy (NCBI): domain Bacteria; kingdom Pseudomonadati; phylum Pseudomonadota; class Betaproteobacteria; order Neisseriales; family Neisseriaceae; genus Neisseria; species Neisseria sp. 74A18. The sequence continues at coordinate 10,831 of NZ_LGZA01000043.1, read as the reverse complement.
GGGCAGAATGCTTTGCGCCACGCCGTTGAGTGTGGTTAAAGCGGTAATCCATGACGCGCCGAGCAACAGCAATACCACCACCGCCAACCATTTGGGCGGGGCGGCGGCCAAAACGGCCATTACGGCAGCGGTTACGCCTGCGGCCAAAAGCAGTAAGCCGTCGGCACTCAAGCGGCTGCGCAGGCGCGGCATAATCACGGCGCCGAGAATCGCGCCCGCGCCTACCGCACCCAGCAAGATGCCGTAAAAGCCCGCGCTACCGTTGAGAAGTTGTCGTGCCACCAAAGGCAGCAAAGCCCAAACTGAGCTGGCGATGGCGAAGAAGACAAAGGCACGCAGCAAAACGATGTGCAGCTCGCGGCTGGCGCGCACATAGCGCAATCCGGCACGGAATGCCCCGCCGAATTGTTCGGAAAGCTCGTCGCGCTGGGTTTTGGGGCGTTTCCACCACAGCAATGCGCTGATCACAAACACATAGCTCAATACGTCGGCACCGTAGGCGAAAGCCGCACCCGCTCCGGCCAAAATCAAACCGCCGAGTGCGGGGCCGATGGCGCGGGCAATGTTTACGCCGAGAGAGTTCAAAGCTACGGCGTTTTTCAAATCTTTTTTATCGACCAGTTCCGGTACGATGGCCTGCCAAGTCGGCCCCATCAGTGCGGCCCCGATACCGCCGAGAAAGGTAAGCGCAATCAGCGAGGCAACCGACTGCATACCGCTTGCCGAGAGCAGCATCAGTCCGGCGCTGACACCGGCGAGCAGAATCTGAATGCCGATTAAGAATTTGCGGCGGTCGAGAATATCGGAAAGCACGCCGGCGGGAATGGCAAGCAGAAACACCGGCAGGGTGGCGGCGGCTTGCACCATGGCAACGGCGGCAGGCGAAGGCGATAAATCGGTCATCAGCCACGAGCTGGCAACATCGCGGATAAAGCTGCCGGTGTTGCCTAAAATGGTGGCTATCCATAACACGACAAACAAAGTTTGCCGCAACGGGGCGAAGCTGCTGCCGGAAGTTTCGGCGGCAGACGAGCGGTGTTGGGTCATATATGTTGTTCCTTTGGTTCCGTAATGTGGAAAAGCTGTTCAGACGGCCTGAGACCTTTGCCGGCTTGCTGTTTATATCGTTAAACTACTTTAAATAGATGGACTACAAATAAAAGATAGGTAGGCGCTACATTAAGGCTGCTTATCAGTTCCATAGCGGCGGTGTTTTTCGGCACAATCCGCTTGGATAGCATGAGGCCGTCTGAAAAAACAAACATTAGGTGTGCACGTCTGTACGGCTTTGTGCGGTGCAAGGATAAAAGCACAAACCGGCCCGCTCGGTTTATGAAGCGGGATGTTGTACCTGAATCCTGCGGTGTCCGGCAGCAGGCTGCCGTGGCGGTTTTGCCGGTTAGCGCAAATGGTCGGGCGCTTCCGGAGAAGGCAGACGGCTGAGTTTGCTGCCGGATAAATCGATATCGCCGAAACGCGGGTGGCCGCTGTTCCAATCGGCAACGGCACGGCGGAGCGAATCGGGGTTGTCGGCTACGAAATTCCACCAAAACAGGGTCGGGTGCGGCAAAGGTTCGCCGCCAAGCAGCATGATATGTGTTCCTGCTTCGGCCTGAATGCGGATAACGCCGTCCGTATTGCCGTCGGTGAATACCATCATTTCATCTGCGGTCGCGCGTAAGCCGTCGGCTTCTACGCTGCCGGCGAGTACGAGGATGCCGTATTCCCAGCCTGAGTGGGCGGGTATTTCCAAAGTACGGGCCGTCTGAAAACGGATATCCACGCCGACCAGCGGGCTGAATTGTTTGGTCGGCGCAGTATGGCCGCCGTAGCTGCCGGTGGTTAAGATGTAATCGACACCGTTTTCTTGCCATTCGGGCAGTTCGGGATAGTGTTGGAAATCAGGTTCGATTTCCTGATGGGTCGGCAAGGCAATCCACAATTGAACGGCATGCAGAGTGTTGATGCCTTCAGGGGTTTGCTCGGTATGGCTGATGCCGCGCGTATCGCCCGTGCCGGCAGTCATCAAGTTGACCTGCTTGGGGCGGATCAGTTGGCGGTAGCCGAGGCTGTCTTGATGACACACTTCGCCTTCCAGCATCCAAGTAAAGGTTTGCAGATTGGTGTGGGGGTGCGCGCCGACCTGCATACCGTCTTCGCCCGCACCGAATTCGGCGGGGCCGGCATGGTCGAGAAAACACCATGCGCCGATGGTACGGCGTTTGCCTTGCGGCAACAGGCGGGCAACAGGAATACCGCCGACATCTTTGATTTTGGCAGGAAGTTTTTCTGTGTTCATATCAGGGTTCCTTTGTGTGTTTATATCCGGTTGGCACGACAGCTTATAACCAACCGACTATCGTGCTGCGGAGCGCAACGTTCAAGCAAGAATTGGTCATAAGCCGTTTGCCAAATGCGGTTACGGATACGGAAAGTCATCCGTATCCGTTCGGGCGTTTTCAGACGGCCCAGCACGAGCAGCCGAGGGCGCCGAAGAAGCCTTTGAGGTCGGAAACAGGCGCCGACGATGCCCAGGCGCGGGCGTGATCGTGGCCGTGCAGACCGCAGGCGCTGGCGCAACTACATGAAGCGATGGCTTGTTGACGCAGCGGTGCGAGCGAGTTTTTACCGGCACCTTCGGGGTCGCCCCATGCGCCGTAACCGCGGTATTTGTGTACCGGCGACCAATCGGGCATAGCGGGCGGCGGCGGGGTGTCTAAATCAGAGAAGCTGCCTGCGCCGTAAACGACACGGCCGCCCACCACGGTCAGATCCGAGGTCAGGAACGGGATTTCGTCTTCCGGCACGCTGAAAAAGTCTTTGCTCGGCACCATCATGTCGGCCAAATGGCCCACTTCGATGCGGCCGCGCTTGCCGACTTCGTTGGAGAACCATGCCACGTTTTCCGTCCACATGCGCAAAGCGGTTTCGCGGTCGAGCAAATTGGCTTGCGGATAGAGTTTCATACCGCCGACGGTTTTGCCGCTGATCAACCAAGATAAGGATACCCACGGATTGTAAGAAGCCACACGGGTGGCATCGGTACCGGCCGATACTTTCACGCCGCTTTCGAGAATGCGTTTCACCGGCGGTGTGTTGGCTGCGGCAGCCGTGCCGTAGCGTTCGGCAAAGTATTCGCCTTGATAGGCCATGCGGTGCTGCACGGCAATACCGCCGCCCAGTTCGGCAATGCGGTCGATGGATTTTTGCGACACGGTTTCGGCATGGTCGAAGAACCAGTTGATGCCTTCCAACGGAATATCGCGGTTAACTTTTTCAAATACATCCAAGGCACGGGTAATGGTTTCGTCATAAGTCGCGTGCATACGCCACGGCCATTTGTTTTGCGCCAAAATGCGTACCACTTCTTCCAATTCGCCTTCCATTTCAGGCGGCATCTCGGGGCGGGGCTGGCGGAAATCTTCAAAGTCGGCGGCAGAAAACACCAACATCTCGCCGGCACCGTTGTGGCGGAAATAATCGTCGCCCTGTTTATAGGTAACCGAAGAAGTCCATTTGAGGAAGTCTTCTTTCTCCTCTTTCGGTTTTTGCGTGAAGAGGTTATAGGCGATGCGTACGGTGAGTTGGTTTTCTTCGGCCAGCTTGCGGATCACTTCGTAATCGTCGGGATAATTTTGGAAACCGCCGCCGGCATCAATCACACCGGTTACGCCCAAACGGTTCAGCTCGCGCATGAAATGGCGGGTGGAGTTGACTTGGTAATCAAACGGCAGTTTGGGACCTTTTGCCAAAGTCGAATACAGAATCATGGCATTCGGTTTGGCCAGCAGCAGGCCGGTGGGGTTGCCTTTCGAATCGCGTTTGATTTCGCCTCCGGGCGGTTCGGGGGTGTCTTTGGTGTAGCCGACGGCGCGTAATGCGGCTGCATTGAGTAAAGCACGGTCGTATAAATGCAGGATGAACACCGGCGTATCAGGCGCAACGGCATTGATTTCTTCAATGGTGGGCAGGCGTTTTTCGATGAATTGGTGCTCGGTAAAACCGCCGACTACGCGAACCCATTGCGGCGCAGGCGTAATATCGACTTGTGCTTTGAGCATGGCCATGGCATCGGCCAGCGAACGCACGCCGTCCCAACGCAGTTCCATGTTGTAATTGAGGCCGCCGCGGATGATATGGGTGTGGTTGTCGAAAAGGCCGGGTAAAACGCTGCGGCCTTGCAGATCGATGCGGCGGGTATTTTCGCCCGCCATCGCTAAAATTTCGCTGTTGCTGCCGACTGCGGCAAATTTTCCGTCGGCAACGGCAACGGCTTGGGCAACCGGCTTGGAGCGGTCTAAAGTCGTAAATTCGCCGTTATAGAAAATTGTGTCGATTTGTGTCGTCATCATTTACTCCTTATTGTGATTTTGATCTTGTGAGTGTGCGGTTTGGGAGATAGATGTTTGCGGAGAAAAAAATTGTTTGGAGAGCGGAATCATTTGTTCGCCCAGCAACATGCCCAAAAGCCCCAGCAAGGCCACTACGGGCGGTGCGGGAGAGCGTACATTAAGCAGGTAGTAAACCACACCAACCAATATTCCGGCTCCGAAAGAAAACACATACAACTTCATAAATATCTCTTAATGGGCAGATTAAACAGCAAAGGTGTGATTTTGATGCAAACCACACCTTCGCATTAACAACAGTAAATCAGGGTTTACTTGGCAGGGTTAGGGCCGATGCGTTCGCCGTGTTGCACGCGCTCGGGCGCTTTGTGAACCATAGTGTAGGCGTAATCCACACCCATACCGTATGCACCGGAATGTTCTTTTACGATATCCAATACGGCATCGTAGGTTTCTTTACGGGCCCAGTCACGTTGCCATTCGAGCAAAACTTGTTGCCAAGTTACCGGAATAATGCCCGCTTGAATCATGCGTTGCATAGCGTATTCGTGCGCTTCTACTGTTGTGCCGCCTGATGCATCTGCCACCATGTAGATATCATAATTGCCTTCAGCAGCGGCAGCCAGAGCAAAGCCCAAGTTACATACTTCTGTCCACAAGCCAGCTACGATAACTTTTTTACGGCCGTTTGCAGCCAAAGCATCACGCACGTTTTGGTCGTCCCAAGAGTTCATTGAAGTGCGCTCGAGAATTTTGTTCTCGGGGAATACGCTCAACAATTCAGGGTAAGTGTGGCCGGAGAAACCTTCGGTTTCAACAGTGGTGATGATGGTGGGGATGTTGAATACTTTGGCTGATTTGGCCAATGCAACCACATTGTTTTTCAGGGTTTGGCGGTCGATAGATTGTACGCCGAAGGCCATTTGCGGCTGGTGGTCGATAAAAATCAGCTGGCTGTTTTCAGGGGTTAACAAGTCTAAAAATTTGTTTGACATGACGATTCTCCATGTGTCGTTAAAAGAATTTTCAGGCAATAAAAAAGCGGCAGATTCAAGGCTTGGAGCCTGTCTGAATTTGCCGCGTTATTGCACGGTGTATTCAGGCTGTTGGGCAGCCTGAAAATAATTACAGGCCGTAAACTTTCAGGCGGTCTTCTACGGGAGCAAAAGATTTATCGCCAGCAGATTCGGTGATGCCGCCGAATACGAGCTGGGCGCTCATTTTCCAGTTGGCCGGCAGATTCCAAGTTTTAGCCACTTCGGCATCAATGATCGGAGTGTAGTGTTGCAGGTTGGCACCTACGTTTACCGCAGCCAGAGCAGTCCAAATAGCGTATTGGCTCATGGCATCGCTGTGACCTGCCCATACGGGGAAACCGGCGGCATAAGCAGGGAACTGCTCTTGCAGGCCTTTAACAACATTTTCATCTTCAAAGAACAACACGCTGCCGGCAGCCGCTTTAAACATGTTCAGTTTGTCTTCGGTAGCTTGGAAGTTTTCGGCAGGAACGATTTTGCGCAGTTCGGCAATGGTGATATCCCACAGTTTTTCATGCTCGGCACCGAACAGTACAACGAAACGGGTTGATTGCGAGTTGAACGCAGACGGTGTGTGTTTTACAGCGTGCTCAACGATTTTTACTACTTCTTCTTTGTTGACGGGCAGATTTTTGTTCAGCGCGTAAACAGAACGGCGGTTCTCAGCAGCTTGCTGCAAAGTTTGTACAACAGACATTGTGGTTTCCTTTATTTCAGGTTGGCTAGATGGCTGCCCGAGATTTTTCAGGCAACTAAAAAGTTTGGATAACATTTTACTCTGATTTCCGTTAGTGTAACTGGTTGATATTGGCTTCTACGTCCATCGGTACGTCCATCAACAGGATTTCCGCATCGCCCAAAGCCTCTACGTCAAAGCCGTCGGTTTCCCACAAGCCCAAGCCGTCACGCTCGCCCAACTCGATACCGCCTACTTTGGCTTTACCTTTAATCACAAACACATACACGCCGTTGCCTTCGCGTTTTACATCGTAACGTTTTTGGGTGCCGTCTGAAAAACGTGCCAGCGAGAACCAAGCGTTTTGGTGAATCCACACACCTGCGTCATCAGCATTGGGAGACAAGATTTGCTGGAAGTCGTTGGGTTTGGCTTCGTTGGCAATCGTGATTTGCTGATAGCGGGGCGCTACGTTGTTTTTGCGGGGCAACACCCAAATTTGCAGGAATTTCACAGCTTGGTCGCGGTTGGCGTTCATTTCGCTGTGGGTAACGCCGGTGCCGGCCGACATAACCTGCACGTCACCGTTTTTGATGATGCTGCCGTTGCCCATGCTGTCGCGGTGGGCCAAATCGCCGCTCAAAGGTACGGAAATGATTTCCATGTCGCGGTGCGGGTGGGTGCCGAAGCCTTGGCCGCCTTCTACAAAATCATCATTAATCACACGCAGTACGCCGAAGCCCATGCGCTCGGGGTCGTAATAGTTGGCGAAGCTGAAAGTGTGTGCGCTTTTCAGCCAACCGTGATTGGCAAAGCCGCGTGAATTAGCCGGATGGTATACAGTTTGCATTTTATCTTTCCTTTAAATTAATTACTATTGTTAATATAACGATTTGCGATGGAGTGAATTATAGGGGGAAAGTTTGTGGGGAAAAAGACACGAATGATAAATTGATTATCAACCCAGAGTAAACAATAGTTCAAAAACATAAGAGGCTGGATAACTGGTGTGAAAAATATACTATCCGAAAGAATTAGAAAAGTATTTTTTTGATGAATAGACCTGAATATTGATATTCGTTTTATGATCAATCAACTTAACTTTTACTGCGGCGTTGCTGTGCTTGCCTTAAAGAGAACGAATATACAAGCCGCTAAGCGGCAACAGAATCGGTTCCGTACTACTTGTATTGTCTGCGGTTTTTCTCCCTTGTATTAACAATAAGTTGATGACAGGCCGTCTGAAAAGCTTTTTTAAACGGCGGGTTATCTTTGGTTGGATGAAAAGCGCACCGATGTTTGCATTTTTTAAATAAAAAATGAAAGGGTGTTCGGTGAGGCCGTCTGAAAGCATTGAATTGCATCCGCATCGGGGCGTACTGGTCTCAAACGGCATCAAGGCGGGTTTTACAGGTAAACGATTTCTCCGCTGCGCCCTTTGCTTTCTTCGCTGCTCCACCAAACAAAATCGGGCATGATGTCTTCGTAGTTTTTGCGCTCGCTGCGGGCCTCGCCGGGGTGGGTTTTCATGCGTTGGGGCGAGTTGACGGCACCGGGCACAAGCACGTTGGCGCGCAGGTTGGGGAAGCGTTCCCACTCGTCGGCGGCAACTTTGCACAAATAGTTGAGCGCGGCCTTGGATGCGCCGAAACCGCCCCAGTAGGCGCGCGGGTTTTCGCCGTGGCTTTCGCCGACGAAAATCACCGAAGCGTCGGGCGATTCTTTGAGCAAGGGCAGGAAAGCGCGGGTTAAACCCATGGGGGCGACGGTGTTGATGCGGTATTGGTTGACCCACTCGGCAACGGTTTGGAAATCGAGCGGGGAAAGGGCGTAGAAGTAGCTGGCGCAATGCACGATACCGTCGAGCTTGCCGCCGGTGGCTTCATTGATAGTGGCGGCGAAGCGGTCGAACTCGGCTTCTTCGGCGGTTAGGAGGTCGAAGCAGATGGCAAACGGCTCGGGGCCGCCCGCAGCAACGATGTCGTCGTACACTTTTTCGAGTTTTTTCTGATGGCGGGCAACCAGCACCACGGTGGCACCCGCAGCGGCGTAGGCTTTGGCAACCTGTTCGCCGATACCTTGCGATGCGCCGGTGATGAGGATGGTTTTGTTTTGAAGCTGGCTCATGGGTTTTTCCTTTAAGGTTTCAATCGGTATCGACGGCAGGCCGTCTGAAAAAATGTTGCGGTGCTGAGGTTTATGGCGAACTGCGGTAAGGCCGGCCGGTTCACGCTAAAGTTTCGGCCCGTACGGTTTGTATTCGGTCAAACACAGTTCCGCGGCGGTTGCGCCGGACTGCACGGCGGCTTCCAGCGTGGCGGGGTAGCGCGGATGCAGGTAGTCGCCGGCGGGGTAGATGCGGCGGTGGTGCAGCCATGCCAAATCGGGCGGGGTGCGGTCGGCCGTTGCTGCGGCGGTGGCGCGTTTTTCGGTAATCACTTGCGCGGCAAGCGGTTCGCCCAGATAAGGGCAAAGCGTTTTCAAATCGGCATGTACGCGCGCAATCCATTCTTCGTTTTTCAGACGGCCTAAATGGTCGGACACGCTGATCACGGCAGCAGTTTCGTTGGCGGGCGAGCCCAGCGCAGCGCGGTGGACGAACCATTGCACCGTGCCTTCGGCCAAGCCGGTAAGCGGCGCGGGCAGATGCACAGTTTCGGCGTAGCGCAGATACACGGTGGTGATGGCGTGATACTGCATATTGCCGAAGGCCGTCTGAATATCGGCGGGGGTTTCAGACGGCATCAGCGCGGCCGCATGATAGGGGGCAACGGCCAACACGGCGGCATCAAACGCTTCGCCGTTCACGCATACGCGGCCGTCGGGCAGGTTGGAAAGCTGCGTTACGCGTGTTTCCATGCGGATGTCTGCTTTGTGTTTGGCTAAGAATTGCAGGGAAGGTTCGGCGATGATGCGGCCTAAATCCTGTTTGGGCAGCAGGTAGTCGCTGCCGGCTTTATCTGCCCACACACCGTCTTGCAAGACGTTGCACAGCGTTTGCAGACTCGCGGATTCGAGCGGCGTGTTCAGTGCGCCCCACACCAGCGGCTGCCAGAATTGCGCGACGGTTTTACGTTGGACGTTGCGGCTGCGCAGCCATTCGGCAACGGTGATGTCGGGCAGCGGAAGCGGCGAACGGTGCCGCTGTTGCAGCGCGTGCATATCGTTGAGCAGTTTGATTTTTTCGCCGAAACCGATGTTCTTGGCTTTAAGCAATCCCACAACGATATGCAGCGGCGAGGGCAAAGAGGCCGTCTGAAATTGGAGGCCGTCTGAAATATGCCATTGCAGCGGCAGGCGCAGAAAGGCTTGGTGTTCGTCTGCACCGATCTGCTTCATCAGCGCAAGCACGCCTTGATAAGCACCCAGCAGAATGTGCTGGCCGTTGTCGAGAAAGCTGAAACCGCTGTTGTCGGCATTCAGCGTGCGCGCCCGCCCGCCGGCGCTGCGGCCTGCTTCAAACAGCGTCAGGCCGGCGCGCGGGGCAAGCTGTACGGCGGCGGACAAGCCTGCCCAACCTGCGCCGATAACAGCGATTTTGGGGCGTGGGTTTTGCGGTTTCATGGGTTAAATCCGAACAGCCATGTTTTCAGGGCGATGCGTTTTTTGCGCGGCGAAGGAATGGCGATTTTGTATTTCAATACGTTTTCGGCACCGTCGGCGGCGATTTCGTTCAATAAGGCATAGTAAATGCTGCCCATTACCAAACCGGCTTTTTGGGCTTTTTTGTCTTCAGACGGCAGCAGCGCCACGGCTTCGCGGTAGGTGTCGCGGGCGCGTTTGACTTGGAAATCCATCAGCGCGGCAAATTCGGGGGTGGGCGTGCGCTGCATCAGCACTTGCGCGGGCACGTTGAAACGCTGCAATTCTTCGGTGGGCAGATAAATGCGCCCGTTGCGCGCGTCTTCGCCTACGTCGCGGATGATGTTGGTGAGTTGCAAAGCCAAGCCGAGCGTTTCGGCGTATTGCAATGTTTCAGGCCGTCTGAAACCGAGAATGCGGGCAATCAGCCGCCCGACCACGCCCGCCACACGGTAGCAGTAAAGTTTCAGGTCTTCAAAACGCCCGTAGCGGGCCTGCTCCAAATCCATCTGCATGCCGTTGATGATGTCTTCCAATTCTTCCTGCGGCAGGCAGAAATCGGCGGCAACGGTTTTCAAGGCACGGCAAACCGGGTGTTCCGGCGTTTCGCTGCCGAACACTTTGGCCAGCTCGATCCGCCACCAGTTGAGCGTGGTTTGGGCAACGTGTTGGTCGGAACAGTCGTCCACCACGTCGTCCAGCTCGCGGCAGAAGGCATACAGCACGGTCATGGCATCGCGTTTCGGTTGCGGCAGAAAACGAAAACCCGCCAGAAAGCTGGATTTGCTTTCGGCGGCCTTTTGACGGCAGTATTCGAGCGGCAGCACGGCGGTTCCTGAATGGTTTTTATCGGATACGGATTGTAGCGGGAAACAGGGGGGATAACAATTCGAGGCCGTCTGAAAACAGCTGCTTTCAGACGGCAGCGGATTCAAATTTGAAGTGCAACTTTCCACAACAGAAAAAGGCCGGTATGCGGTAGCATACGGCCTTTCCTGCAAGAAAGATTGCATATGAGCGACACACAACTGACCCAAGACGAACTGCCCGCAAGGGCAGCCAATACAGTGCCGAAAAAGCCCGACAGCAAAGCCGGCTTACCAAGCAGCGCAAAAGAAAGCCCTATAAGCTCCATTCGCAGCTGATCCAACACATCGCTACCCTCATCCGCCGCAAACTCAGCCCCG